>JAKADI010000181.1 GCA_021820675.1 Bacillota bacterium
CGTTCGGAGATAGCATCAACCCCTTTACTTATGCATTGAGACATGGAATCAGTGAATAGGCAAAAGTGCACGCAACGTTGGTTGCCAATCGCGCAAATATTCTATTGTCAATTTGAATAGGATGGTAGTATAGTGATGCCACTAGAGCACGATAAAGCACTTTCCACTCAACCCAATACAGCGGATGAATGATGTCGGAGAAAATCCCATAGGGAGTAACCGAAGGAGCAACTTCTCTTTGCTGACACTGAGAAGGAATCTCTCAGGTACAACGGACGACTTCAGGACGCCACTCTGGAAATAACCATTTTGGTAGCCGATGGGGTGAAACTCTCAGGCAAAAAGACAGAGATACCACGTCAGACTTGGTATCTCTGTCTTTTTATGTCCACTTTCTTGTTTTCCTGTAAAAAACCTTATTCTAAGGGAGTTGGTTGGATGTTTTTCACCCAATTAAAAGAATTAGTGGAACTGGCACGCGCTCACACGCAGAAAATATCCGACGTGATGCTGGCACTAGAAATTGAAGAACAAGCGACTGACGAGGTCACTATTCGAAGGCATATGGGCGAACAGTTTGTGGTAATGGAAGCAGCGGTCAGGCGCGGAATCAGCCAAGTGTTGCCGTCTCGCGGGGGACTCATTGGAGGAGATGCCAATCGATTATGGAGATATGTACAAGCAAATCCCCGGCAAAGCATGCTGGGCCCCGTGGCTTCTGCAGCCATGGCGAATGCCATGGCTGTTTCCGAGGTTAATGCACACATGGGCCGCATTGTGGCTACGCCCACCGCAGGAGCTGCAGGGATTTTACCGGGTGTCTTAGTTGCTCTATTAGATACTAATCAATTCACCCGTTCAGCAGTCGAAGCATCCCTCCTTACTGCAGCGGCAATTGGCTTGGTGATTGCCAACTCTAGTTCCATTTCGGGCGCCGCTGGCGGATGCCAAGCGGAGGTCGGATCGGCAACGGCCATGACGGCAGCAGCAGTTGTAGAACTTTACGGCGGGTCGCCCCAAGAGGCCGTAGATGCTGTGGGCCTCGCGTTGACCAATTCATTGGGGCTCGTATGTGATCCCGTCGCAGGACTAGTAGAGGTGCCCTGTATCTATCGCAACGGTCTTCATGCCGTCACCGCACTTGCTGCAGCGGAATGTGCTGTTGCCGGCATTCGCAATGTGATTCCCGCCGATGAAGTCGTAGGCGCCATGTACGACATAGGTAACTCGCTACCTGAGTCTCTACGAGAAACCGGGCTCGGTGGACTCGCCGCTACGCCAACCGGTCGACGGTTGCGCAGGCAAATTTTAGGCGGAGCGTGATGATGGGAATGGACAATCGAAGGCCTATCAAATACCACAGCGCATTTGACATTATTGGACCTGTAATGGTTGGCCCGTCAAGTTCCCATACCGCCGGGGCATTGCGGGTGGCTCTGGTTGCCAGAAAATTGTTGGGACAGAATCCCACTGAAGTGATCTTTGAATTGATGGGATCGTTTGCCGAGACATATCGCGGCCATGGCACTGACCGTGCCTTAACAGCCGGAATCTTAGGGATACCAGCAGATGACCTCAGACTCCCTGATGCCTTGGATATCGCAGAGATATCCGGATTGAGCATCTCATTCACTAAATCACCAGGAACTTTGTATCACCCCAATACGGTACGTATCTCAGTTAGGGGAAAGTCAGAGCAAATAGAAGTGGTGGGATCGTCCTTAGGAGGCGGAAAGATTGAAATAGTAGAGGTAGATGCGTTTCCTGTTCGCCTTTCAGGCGATCGGTCGGCCCTGGTTTTATGGCACCGCGACCAACCAGGTTTCTTGGCCACTGTTCTCACCGCGGTTGCCAATGAGGGGATTAACGTCGGTCGCCTGTCGCTGGAACGCGTAAGCAAAGGAGGTATCGCTTTAGTAGCCATTGAAATTGACGGATCATATTCTGTCGGACTCTTGGACTCATTGGCCCCCATAAGAGAATCAGTCATAAAGAGCCGACTCATCATGCCAGTGTAGCCAATCACTGGTTTTCATGATCCTTTTGGTCAACGCGTTAACACGATGACTGACATCGGATTTGGACCACGATCGATTGACGCCGCCAAGAGGTCACGGTACACTACTGGAAACTCGGCACAACATCGTGCGGTGTTCATCAAAGAGCCAAAGACGGCGCTTTGCCCTAAAGAGGGGTAGAGTGTTTTTTTGTTTAGTGGGGTTATTACCTTAATCTGGTGAACTTTGATTAAATGACCCCTGACAATTCCACGAGCTGCTGAGGATCTTAGTTGATGATAGCAAAAATGTTGATTAAGGGCCAAAGTTTCATGCCGGTGATTACTACCGATTTAATCGGTTCAGTCTAACGGAATTGAACACCTAGGCGACGGAACAGGCAGATCCTCTTACGGGACGAATCCCACGCGGGAGCCGACAATCCAAGCATCATCAAATCGGTCGCCCCATTACCGATATCCCAGCGGCGGACCCTGGTGACAACATACTGGTAAAGAGTTTCCTAGTGTCTGATGTTCAAACTTCCAACGAATAACAGGCAGGGATGTGCAAAAACGTTTACTAGCATGTGAAAACTGTTCCAAACTAAAGTTCTTTTAGACAGCCATCCATATTCGAGGTGCTATGTGAACTTGAAGGCGCTGATTTTCGGCCACCCCATGAAAACCCGTGACAGTGAAACGACCAAACTTGGACTTTGGCAAGGGTTATCTATCCTCTCTCCGGATGCGCTGTCGTCCGTGACCTATGGAACTGAAGCGATTTTGGTGGTCCTGGCCACAGCCGGGGTTGGAGCTCTTTGGTATTCTCTCCCAATTTCCGGCCTCATTGCGTTACTACTTGTCTTCTTAATCATGAGCTACCGCCAAATTGTTGCCGCATATCCTAACGGCGGCGGTGCTTACGTGATTGGCCGCGACACATTAGGCAATGTCCCCGGTTTGTTAGCGGGTGCAGCATTGCTAGTCGATTACACACTCACCGTCTCGGTCAGCGTGACGGCCGGGGTGGCTGCTCTCGTGTCGGCGTTTCCGAGTATGACAACATATACGGTCATCATTTGTGTGCTGATAGTACTCTTGCTCACCATCATCAATTTGCGGGGTGTCCGAGAATCCGCCCAATTGTTTGCGGGTCCCGTGTATCTGTTTATTCTGATGATTTTCATGATGGTCGCCGTGGGACTCTTTGTACCCGTCGCCCACGCGCCCACCTTACCGGCTTATTTAGCCCCCACTATTCCTAGCACGGTTACCTTGTTATTGGTGTTGCGAGCGTTTAGCTCTGGATCCTCAGCCCTCACCGGAGTTGAAGCTATCTCCAATGGTGTGCCGTTGTTTAAAAGCCCAGGCACGCGACGTGCACGCATGGCCCTGTTACTCCTCGGACTTTTTTTAGGCACCATGTTTGTCGGCACATCGGTGATCGCTTATCGCTTTCACATCGTGCCCAATGGCAACGTGACCGTGTTGCAGCAATTAGCAGCCCACATTTTTGGTAAAGGCCTCTACTTCTATCTCCTATCTTTTGTCACTGTTGGTATTCTATCGATTGCAGCCAATACCAGCTTTGCGGGTTTTCCTCAGCTTGCTAGTATTATGGCCCGAGACCAATGGATGCCCCGTATGTTTGTGGCTCGAGGTGATCGTCTGGTCTATCAAAACGGCATCATCGTGTTGGGGACGATATCGGCCCTTTTGATCATTATTTTTCGCGGTAACACGGAAAGCTTAATCCCTCTTTATGCGATTGGCGTGTATATGAGCTTTACCATCGCCATGGTGAGTTTAGTTAAAAAGCGATTGCTCGACAAAGACACCCTACATGGCCGCAACACCACCGTCTTCATCGGTGCCTTTGGGGCGTTTCTAACCGCCACGGTCGTGGTTGTCGCCGTCATCACCAAGTTTACTGAAGGCGCTTGGATTGTCGTCATTGCCATTCCCGGACTCATGTTTGCCTTTTACCGGGTGCGCGCCCACTACATCTCGGTCGCCGACCAACTGCGCTTGGCATCACTCGATGTCAAGCCGCTAGTGTCGGCACTCACTGTAATTGTCCCGGTAGCCAGTATCAATCGGATGACCATTGCTACCATGTCATATGCACTCTCAATGTCGGAACAGGTGATTGCCGTAAGTGTTGCCTTTAATTCTGACCAAGAAGCCCGAATCCGCTATCGTTGGAGGCAGTGGAATCCAAGTCCCCATATTCGCTTGGTAGTGCTTACATCCCAATACCGCTCAGTCTTGCGTCCCCTGCTGCATTTCGTCACCCACTTTAGCGAGCTGACCGATAACAGACACCACTTGGTAGTGCTCATCCCCGAACTCGTGGTACCCAAGTCATGGCAAAACATTTTGCACAATCATATGGGAATCAGTCTGCAGGCTCGACTCGTGTTTCACAAAAACATCGTGGTAGCCATGGTTCCTTATCGCCTTAAATCGGAAACACGAGAAAAATAACAGGCTTCCAATGGCAGGAGGGCACCAGTCCATGGGTTACAGATGTGAGCGAAAAACGGACCCAAAGAAATGCCCCGGGAGACGAGCATGTCAGGACGCTATGTCAAGCAACTGAAATCATATGTAAACGGTTAAGTCAGGTAAGAGCCTCCGAGTGAAGGACAGCACCCTAAAGTCAGGCAAAATCGGGGTGCTCGAGGAGGCATGGTTCGGTGACATTGATCGAATGGTAAGATCGATTTAGGACGGAGGAGGCCTGTCAAGATTATCTCTATCATCAGCGATGGCCTCATGGATTTGTCTGCTCCCAGTGTGGGGGCACGAAGTGCTGGAAGGTGCACCGGTTCGGACGGACCGTCCCCTTGTATGAATGCAGTGCGTGAGGACATCAAGAGTCGATCACGGCCGCAACGATTTTTCATCGCACAAAAGTCCCCACGCGGGTGTGGTTTTTAGCCATTTTCTTGATGGCAGTCGATAAAGGAGGAAAATCGGTTCCCGCGCTCAGCCTAGAACTGGGCTTGCGGTATGCTACCGCATGGTGCTCGACGACGCCTATTTTGGAGGAGCCAGTCATGGGGCTTCGGAAACAGGGCCGCGGGACGGACCAATATCCTGTGGTGGTCGGGGTCAGTATGAACGAAAAAGGCCATCCGCAGTATTCGTTTTTGGAAGCGGTGGAGTCTTAAAGAAGGAAACCGTGTTAGACGTGCTGAAACGTCTGGCGGATCAGTCCGGGGT
>JAKADI010000182.1 GCA_021820675.1 Bacillota bacterium
GATGGGGCGCGCAGGCAAATTTTGGTTCAAGATCACCGCAAAGACCAGGGCGATGATGGTCTGGGTGGGCATCACCACCGCGGCAAAAATCACGGAATTCTTGACCGACGTCCAAAATAGCGGCATGGTGAGGAGCTGTGTGAAATTGGTTGCGCCCACCCAGTGCATAGGCCCCAGTAAATTCCACGAAAATCCGCTGAGGTAAAAGGCGTAGACGGCAGGTCCTAAAGAAAACAAAATCAGCAGGACCAGAGTCGGGGCGGTAAACAAATAGGCGGCCTGCTGCTCAGATCTTCGCCAACTTGTTTGAGAAAAGGGGGTGGCCATCACTGACCACCGTGCGCTTTCAAAATCGCGTTTCCTTGACTTTGCAGCGTTTGCAGCGCCACCTTCGGCGTGATGCTGCCGTCTACGGCACGTAAGGTCACATTGGCCAACGTGGTGTTGACATATTGGTTGAAACCCACGGGAAAGTTCCACGGCACCGCGTGAGGAAGCGATGCGATGATGTTTTTGTAGATGGGGTGCTTCTGATAATAGGGCATGTTGATCAGAGACTTCTTCACCGTAACCAGTCCGCCTTGTTCCACCCACTTCGCCTGACCCTTGCCTGTCAGGTACTTAATCACTTGCCAGGCTTGTTGCGGGTGTTTGCTGTCTTTCGTAATCGCCCAGGCGGTCGGAAAGTCCAATGACGTATTGTTCTTGGGTCCCGCGGGCAATGGAGCAATGGCAAAAGGCGTATTGGGATAGGTCTTCTGCAGATAGGGTATGGCCCACGCCCCTTCGAGGGTCATTGCGGCCCGGCCCATGCCTAACGCCTGACCGCCCCAGGTCGCCCCCACTTGCGACGGTTGCTGCGCCACCCCGGTTCTGTACAAATTGACATAGAAGGTGAAGCCTTGAAGGGCTTGAGGGGTATCAAGGGTCATTTTCGTCATCTGGGCATTCATAACCGATCCCCCGGCCTGATAGAGAAATTGAGCCCAGCGTGGCTCCTGGGGTGTGTTAACGAGTCCATATTGCTTCTTGGCCGGATTGGTTAATTTCCGGGCATCGGATAAAAATTGGCTCCAGGTCGTCGGAGGGCCGCTAATGCCGTAGGCATGGAACAATGCCGGGTTATAATACAGGGCCAAGGGGGATTGATCGCGGGGAATTCCATACACGGTATGCCCGGATACAAACATGTTCAAGGCCCCATGGTAAAAATCTGACAAAGAGAAATGCGACTGTTTAAGATAGGAGTTCAATGGCACAATGGCGCCTTCCGCTTCGAAAGTCGGCGCCTGGCCGCCATTATTGAGGGTGATAATATCGGGAGCGTCTCCGGCAACCAGTTCGGTTTTCACAATGGTTTGGTAGTTCCCCGAAATAGGGCGGTAGATTGCGTGAATACTCGGGTGCGCTTTATTGAATTGCGCCAGTTGTTGCTGGATAATGCCGTTGGTAACATTGGTTCCGGACCAACTGGCCACCACGATCGTCACAGGCCCCTGAGCGCTGGATCCTTGGGCTCCCGATGAGCCACAACCTGCCAAAGCAGCCGATAAGATACTTAACGTTCCGACTATTCCTAATTTCCGATTCATCTGTCATCACTCCCTCAATGATATTCACGAACCGATATTCTTGTTTAGGCCTATGCGTCTGGTTTCACTGTCCACGTCTGGGGACAGGCTAAAACCCGGACATGGTCGGTATCCACATCAAAATCCAACTTTTCTTTCCCCACACTTAAGCCGCGAATTCGGACACGGCCCAATTGACGCGGTGATTTGCCCACCGTCACCGTCCGCTGGGATGCGTCGATGTCCAGTCTCAAAAGGCTTTGGAGCATCAACCACACCGCTCCCGCCGACCATGCTTGGGGAGCGCATGCCAAGGGATAGGGCATGGGAATCGCCTGGGCGCCATCGCGCTCTATGCCGGAAAAGAGTTCAGGGACGCGCTGATTGGGAAAGCGGTCGACCGCTTCGGCCACGGCCGTGGCAACATCGGCGGCTTCGTGGAGAAACCCGAAACGCGACATGCCGGCAACAACGATGCCGGTATCGTGGGGCCATACACTTCCGCGGTGATAGCTGTAGGGATCATAGCCCTTTTCGATGGCGCTCAAGGTGCGAATCCCCCACCCCGAAAACATATCGCTTTCCATCAGCCGGCTGACCACCGCACCTTGATAAGGATCGGGCACAATGCCGGTCCACAAGCACTGCCCGGGGTCGGAACTTATCACATCCAGGGCTTGTCCATGGCGGTCAATGGCCATGGCATAGTATTGCAGGTCGTCCAGCCAAAAGTGCCGGTGAAATTTGTCTTGGATGTCGTGCGCCAGATCGCGGTACTGCTGAGCCTTTTGAGCCGAGCCCGCCTCCTCTTCCAAAACCGCCATCGCACGAAGGGCCTGAAAGACGTACCCCTGGACTTCCGCCACCGCCAAGGGAGCCTTGGCCACGGTTCCGTCGCGATACACCATGGAATCCTGCGAGTCCTTCCATGACTGGACCATCAGGCCCGAGCGGCCGGAGGAATGGAACATTAAAAGCCCATTGGTATCGTGGTCCATAGCCTCTTTCAGCCACTGCATCGCATCGCGGGCCACCGGCAGATAGCGTTCAATCACCCGGCGTTTGCCGGTTCGCTTCCACGTCTCATACACCAGCAAAATAAAGAGCGGGGTGACGTCAACCGACCCGTAGTACCGGCCAAAAGGCACAACCCCCAGATTGGCAAGTTCGCCATAGCGGACTTCGTGAACCATTTTCCCCGGCATTTCTGATCGTTCCGGGTCCATGACATGACCTTGAAAATGCGCCATTGTGGCCAGCGTCGATTCCGCCAAATCCGGCCGAAAGGCCAATAACTGATAGGCGCTCAAAATGGCGTCTCGTCCAAAGAGGGCGCCATACCAAGGCAATCCGGCAACGAGAACCGATCCTTGCCCAAAGTCCGTTTGCAACATATCCACATCATCCTGAGCCTTTTTCAAGACCCGTTGCCATTGAGGATTCTCCACGTCCACCTCGGGCCAGGAGGCGAAAGCGGGGTCAACAGACAAGATGAGAGTCGGAGGCAACTCCCACTGCATCCGAATCTCAAATGCGCCTTCGACTTTTTGGGAATCTATCAACCAGCCTTTCGATCCCACTTCGCTGGTGACCGGCTCGGGATCGATGGATAGCGAGAACGTACGGATCCGGTCATCCCGTCCATGATAACGGTGACGTTCAGCGGACTTGCCAACCAATTCCGAATGAATCGTCCCGTGTGATTCCACCGGAAATCCGCGCATCTCAAAGACATCGCGAAAGTCCACCGCATGTTCCAATTCAAACGTCCAGCCATCGTCTAGACGTCCCCATCTCGTCCATGTCCACGTATCGATCAATGATTCGGCAAAAAACCGCAGCGTGCGGTGTATAGCCAAGCTGCCATTTTTCAGGGCGACGACGTAGTCCATCTCAAATTTGCCGGATTGGACATCCGTTGTTACGGGCGCGGGCGCGATACCATTGATGTAAACCATATAATATGACAGCCAGTGCGTATCGGCACCGTAGACGCCTTGATTGCCCGAACGCCGCTCGATAAACCCGTCGTTTGACCACAGGCTGAATGACGGCCCGGTCTTCAGTGTGATCTTCTCCGCCGACCGTTGGTAAAGCGGACCCGGTTGGTTGACCGTGCTGCTTTGCCGGACAATGAGTTCGGGTTTGAACAACGTCGAGCGGGCCTCCTCGCCTTTTAACAGCTCAATGAGTCTTTCCGCCAGCATTTTCCCCAGGTCGAAGGGCTGTTGGGCAATGGTCGTCAACGCCGGCAGAAACTCACGGGCCAGCCGACTGTTGTCAAAGCCCACGACAGAGAGGTCGCGCGGCACTTGCAATCCAATCTCGGTAGCTGCCCGAACCACCCCAATAGCCATCAGGTCGCTCCCGGCAAAAATGGCGGTAGGCCGGGGATTTTTGACTAACAGTTCCCGAGCCAGGCGATAGCCGGCATCCATACTCAAGTCTCCCTCACGCACGACCGGAGTGAGCGAGCTATCATACTGCCTCATAGTCTCTTCGTAGCCTTGGCACCGCAAACGGGCATATAAATAGTTCAAAGGCGCGCTAATGTGCACGATGCTCCGGTGTCCCAACTCTAACAAATGGCGCGTGGCCATCATGCCTCCGTGAAAGTTGTCGACATCAAGCCAGGCCACGGGCAGCGCAGATTGACCGAAGAGCAAGAGAGGAATCCGGGCTTGATATAACTGTTTAACCCGCTCGTCGTCTTGTTCCACTTCTGAGAGCACCACCCCGTCAATTCGCTTGAATTGAACGGACTGGATAATGTTGTCGATAGGGGTTTCGGGAGGAAGCAGGACAACCCGGTAATCATGTTGTTGGGCTCCAAATACAAACCCCGACGACAACATGGCAAAAAAGGGATCCGAGACGCTGTCCATGCGTGGAACGAGGATTCCGATCACTTCCGACTTCTTGCTGGCTAATCCTCGCCCCATGGCACTGGGCTGATATTGCAGCTGCTCAATAACCTTCTGCACACGTTCTCGGGTACGGGCGGACACGTGTCCCCGGTTGTTGATCACGTACGAAACCGTTGTGGGAGAAACACCTGCCTCTTTTGCAACATCTTCGATTCGAACCATTTTCGTCTCTTTATGCATGTCGCCCTCGTCAAGTGAAAATATTTAGTGAAGCGTTTTAGTAATTCGCTTCACATTCGAGATTTTCCTGCAAGTTTTGCTATATTTTTTAATTTTGCATGAGGTCACATTTCATAAAATTGTGTTGATATAACGGACAATTGCATAACCATAGATCCTTGGATGTTCTGAAATGTGCTTTTGTTAAAGACCACATCTCACCCACGACAACCCAGGGGGTGTTTATTGAGACATAAACTGGCTTCCGCCATGCATGACAACTGGCCTCAATAGCCGGCGCGATTTGACATTCCCCTACCAAAAATTCGTGCCCGGTGCTCCCTGGTGTGTATGAGGCAGCACAGGCGCCGCCCCGGCTTTAAGAGGTGATGGCGAAAGTCATCCGCCCGATGCCATAAAAACCCACCATAGCGCGTCCGATTTCCCAAGACGCGTTATGGTGGGCATTTTATAAATGTATGGCTTTGCAAGCCCCACTGTGGATGAAAAATGAGACGGTTAAAGAA
>JAKADI010000183.1 GCA_021820675.1 Bacillota bacterium
AGATGTATTATCGCCTGCTTGAGAGAAAAGACGTGATCCAGACATTTTATGTCGTGGACGGCCGTTAAATCGGATTAAAAGAGGTATGCTGGTCTTATAATCGTTATTCTCGTTTTAACTTTAACCTAAGAAAACCGGGGAATGGAGAATTTCAATGCACTCATGGCACTATTATATCGGGATGACACGTACTGGGATTTACGGGCTCCATTATCCGCAGACCCTGCTTCTGAACCCCAAACCAGAAAACAATGACTAAAAGACCCTCAACCGAACAAAATACAACGTAAAGACAACCGTCTAGGGTTCATGTGTAAGAATATCAAGAAACCTGGAGGTTGACATTATGCCATTTTTTATCCTCAACATATGGCACCGTGCTTCCCGGCATCAAATTCTCATGCTGACAGTTCTTGTGTTTGTGATTATGCTTGTCTCAGCCGTGTTGTATTCCAGCACCCAGCAGGTCTCACTTTTTACCGGTCTCTATTGGGCCGTGACAACAGTGACCACCGTGGGCTACGGAGACGTGACACCGCACAATGCTGTGGGCCGCATCATCGCCATGGGCACGATGCTAACGGCTATTCCCCTAGCCGGGGTAGCTTTCAGCGGTTGGACCGCGTCTTTGGTTTCCATTCATTTTCGAAAGGTGTGGGGTCTCGCTATGAACAAAATGCACCGTCATCTCGTCATTCTTGGATACAATCCCATTTTAATCCATATTCTCCCTGATCTTGCGGCGCGCCATACTGAACTGGTCCTCATTGCTCCAGGAGACATCCCGTCCCTTCCTGCAAACTTTCCGCACATCAACGGCGACCCGACACATCCGCATGTCCTCGCGCAAGCCCACTTGCCTGACGCCAAACAAATTGCCGTCCTCGGGGAAACTGACGGTGCTGTGCTCATGAGCGCTATCGAAGCGCACCGCATCGCTCCCGAGACGCCCATATTTGCCGTTACCCATTCCCGTCGTGCTGCCCAGACACTGAAAGATCTGGGGATGACGCACAGTGTGGCCAGTCAAGACCTGCTGGGTCATACGCTGGCTACCAGTCTCGAAACGCCTCATGCGGCCGATTTTTTTGTGGCCCTCTTAACCTCGACTCGTGCCACACTGCAGGAGATACCAGCACCCAAGGACGCGCTTCATCGCCCGCTTGCGGATTTCGTTCCCCCTGATGTTTCGACCGTTCTCGCGATTATCCGGCAAAATCATGTGATTTTGCCCATTGACAATCCGGTCATCGAACCCTTGGATACCATATTAGTGTTAACCGCTCAAGGCGCAGCCACGTGAGAGTGTCCCCCATACTCCTTGGCTCAAATTCCATGTTACGATGAATGTGAAGTTCTAATACTTAAGGAGGACTTTCGGTGTCGTATCATCCCATTCAAACATCCACCTCACCGACGGGCGGATTCGCGGGCATCCTCAGATACACTCGCCACCGCCTTGCAGGGACTGGTGCCACGGCAGCAGCAACTGATGCTTCGGATGCCGTGGCAGCACATCACTTTTTTGGATCAACAGATCACCACCTTGAACACGGAGATCGCCGCGCGGCTTGAAAATTTTGACGACAGCCGGGAAAGCCTGCGCGACGTAGACCCGCAAGGGCAGCAAGTCCTCCGCGAAGCCCTCGTAGAAAGTGGGCACGCCGCCGCTAAGACTTCCACCTACTTCGACGCCGTCTATCATCGTTTAGCCGGGCGGCGCGGCAAGAAACGAGCCGCCGTCGCCACAGGGCGTCACATCTTGACCTCCGCCTATGCTATTCTCAAGACACCCGATAGGGTCTACCAGGATCCGGGGGCAAATTATTTTGTTCAACGGGATTGACAGGCCGTAGTCCGGCGCGAAACCCGGCGTTTGGAGGCATTCGGATACACCGTCACCCCCAAGCCGGTGGCCGACCCCGCCCGTTCGACGGCCCGCTAGATGTGGGATGTAAGACAACCAGATTGAGTGGCCTCATTACGCTGGCAACAGGGATTGACTTGGTTGGATACTGGTTCCCATTCGCACTAAGGAGAGATCATCGTGACACACTATTGCATGAAAATTGAAGGAATGACTTGTACGAGTTGTGAACGCCATGTCGAGCACGGGTTGCAATCGGTGGGTGCCCGCGCCGTGAGCGCGGATTTTCAAAAACATCAAGCGGCTTTTGAGGCACCAACTACCATTTCCCTCGATACGCTGTTTCAGAGTGTACGAGAGGCGGGGTATCACCCTGTAGGAATTGAGATTCTCGCTGAAGAAAGCGCTTCGACTTCCCAACCTACCAGCCTGGACGACTCTGCAGATTACGACCTGGTCATTGTCGGATCCGGCAGCGCCGCCTTCTCAGCGGCCATCCAGGCGGTTTCATACGGAGCGAAAGTGGCCATGGTGGAACGCGGCACGATTGGCGGTACGTGCGTGAATATCGGCTGCATCCCCTCGAAAGCCCTGCTCCGAGCCGGAGAGATCTATCACCTGGCCCAGCAGAACCCGTTTCCAGGTCTACAGACCTCAGTCGGTTCGGTGAACTTGTCAGAACTTGTCGCACAGAAAGACGAGCTGGTAGCCACGTTACGGCAACAGAAATACGTTGACTTGATTGACGAATATGGTTTTGAACTGATTTCCGGCGAAGCCCGATTCGTCGACGAGAAAACGATGAAAGTCGGAAGTCGAAGAATTACAGCTAGGAATTTCCTCATTGCAACCGGAGCCTCACCGGCCATCCCGGATATTTCAGGTTTACATGACACGGATTATCTCACCAGTACCACAGCTCTCGGGCTTCAGAACATCCCAAAACGACTCGCGGTCATTGGGTCTGGCTATATCGCCATGGAATTGGGACAATTCTTTCACAATCTTGGGGCCGCAGTCACCCTGATGCAGCGTAGTACCCGGCTGCTCAAAAACTCCGATCCCGAGATTTCAGAGACTGTGACGCAAGCGCTGACAGAGCAAGGGATTCGTTTGGTCACCGGAGCGACCTTCCACAAAGTCGAACAAGACGGCAGCACGAAACGCGTGTATGTGACAGTGGATGGGGAGGAACAGGTGATTGAGGCCGAACAACTACTCATTGCCACCGGGCGTCTACCGAATACACGCTCCCTTCATCTCGAAGCGGCCAACGTAAAACGCGGAGCACATGGGGAGGTACTCGTTGACGAATATCTTCGAACCTCCAACCCAGGTATTTACGCAGCGGGGGATGTGACGATGGGGCCGCAGTTTGTCTACGTGGCCGCGCATGAAGGTTGGGTCGTCGCAGAGAATGCTGTGGGTGGGGCCAACCAGAAACGAGATCTCAGAGTGGTCCCTGGCGTGACCTTTACCCACCCCGCCATTGCCACGGTGGGTCTAACCGAAGAACAGGCCAAGGGCCAAGGATACGATATCATTTCCTCGGTACTGCCGCTGAACGCCGTGCCGCGCGCCATTGTGAATCGGGAGACCCGTGGCGTATTCAAGCTGATTGCGGATGCACAGACCCATAAAATCCTCGGCGCACATATCGTGGCGGAAACTGCGGGTGAGGTGATTTATGCAGCGGTACTTGCCATCAAATTTGATTTAACTATTGAGGATATTCGAGGCACACTAGCACCCTACCTCACCATGGCCGAGGGATTGAAGCTTGTCACTTTGACCGTTGATAGGGATGTTTCAAAACTCTCGTGCTGTGCTGGTTAAATTAATAGAATGCTGCAAAAATTTGCCTAGTTTCCACGGTGCGCTGGTTGTCGCACAGGTCGGCGACGGTGTCATGCGTCACGAGCTTGGAGTCCGTCACAAACAGGGTCTGGGTCCGGATATCGGACGCCAAGGTCCGTCCCCGACTGAGCAGTGCCTGTCGAATCCTCGTCGGATCATCCCTGTAGCCATCGCAGACGTCAACGTCAGGAAGATCATCGGCCCGGGCGCCACCCCAGCAACCAGTTGCTGGCACTCCGAATGGCCCGCCATAGGCCGGAACACTCCCCTCGTGTTGGTCCGTATACTGGCCATAGAGTGTGTCACGGTAGTGGTATCGAAATGCATCGTGTTCGTGGTGGGGAGGTTCAACCGCTCGACGGCTTGCTGACTCAGTCCGGTAAAGGTTTGCCCCACCTGAGACTCAAACAACTTCACGAGAGCGCGTCCGATGGCGTCATCATTAAAGTCGTGGGGTTGGCGCTCCGCGCCAAATAGCACCGCGCAATCCCACGATACTTATTAGTAGCAACACGGCACGTGATGCAAGCGCGTTCCATCCTACGATAGGAGGGACATGGTCCATTTGGGTAACAATATAGATGGGAGAGAGAACATGAATCCATGGTAAAGCAGTGACTGCGCTCCACGCTACCAAAAAACATGTGCTTATTAGTACCGATTGAAATAGCAACTCAAAATCGCCGATAGAGCGCAAGTAGACCCGTCTCGCGATCACCCAACGGGTCACATACCCAGGCAACACAAAACCAAGAATAATCAAAAGCGCCGTAAAGGAGCCAATCATTACTTATCAGTGGTCGTCGGTTTCGCAGGTTCTTCAGAATTAGTCTTGATGGGGCGTAGCTGGATCGAATCCGCCCGTTCTCGAAGAAACGGATTGTCTTGAGGCTTCTCCCCAGCCTTTAAAGGAATATACGAAAACGATTTCCGGGGGACCTCCTCAGCAACTTTTTGAGAAAGAGTCTTCGCCATTATACCGCATCCCTTCTGATTTCTATTATAGCGCTTCTGCACCTTCGTGGTCACACACTCTCAACGATGGCCCGGACAAGTGATTCCTGAAAACCTGAGCAGTCGCCCACAGAGACTCTTACATATAGTACATTTTGGCTCAGAACACTCTTGGTGACGCCGGGGACTTTTGAGGATTGGAGTTAAAACAAAAAAACCCGCAATCGCTTGCGGTATAAGAATTTCAAGTGGCTGGGGAGGCAGGACTCGAACCTGCGGATGCGGGATCCAAAGTCCCGTGCCTTACCAACTTGGCGACTCCCCAATGTCATAAAAATGGTGGAGCTTAGCGGGATCGAACCGCTGACCTCCTGCGTGCAAAGCAGGCGCTCTCCCAGCTGAGCTAAAGCCCCAATACTGGAGCGGGTGATGGGAATCGAACCCACGTAATCAGCTTGGAAGGCTGAGGCTCTACCATTGAGCTACACCCGCATATCTGGCAGGC
>JAKADI010000184.1 GCA_021820675.1 Bacillota bacterium
CTGCCGAGAATTCCTAAGTTGGGCCCATTGACAATAGCTACCTTCATTAATCCAACCCCGGCAATGGAAAATCATGGGCTAGGGTTTCTACGCGCCGTCTCAAGGGCTCGGGATCGAAGCCATGCGGCGCCAAAATGGTGTCCACAATGACATCGGCCAAGATATCGATTTGTTCGGCTTGAAAACCGCGGGTGGTCACTTGTGGAGTTCCAATACGAACTCCCGACGTCACAGTTGGTTTTTCAGTTTCAAACGGAATCGTATTCTTATTCACGGTAATACCGACTTGCGCCAACCGGTTTTGGGCTTCTAACCCGGTAATCCCACTGTGCTTCACATCCACGAGCATTAGATGATTATCCGTTCCACCCGACACAAGACGCAAACCGCCATCCATCAAACGTCGAGCAAGCCTTTGAGCATTTTCCACCACGTGCACCTGGTATTGCCGGAACTCTGGACTCAATGCCTCATGAAAGGCCACCGCTTTTCCCGCAATAAGATTCATTAAAGGACCGCCTTGTAGACCAGGAAAAACGGTTTTGTCAATCTTCTTTCCCCACGATTCATTGCTTAAAATAAATCCCCCACGCGGCCCACGCAAGGTTTTATGCGTAGTGGAGGTGACGAAGTCGCCAAATCCGACCGGATTCGGGTGTAATCCAGCCGCCACCAACCCTGCAATATGGGCCATATCGACCATTAGCAAGGCACCGACCTCACCGGCAATGTCACGAAAAGCTTTGAAATCCAAAATCCGAGGATAGGCCGACGCTCCGGCCACTATCATGTGGGGTTGAAAGCGTTTAGCAATCGCCCTGACCTGATCCATGTCCAGATGCTCCGTTTGGGGATCCACCCCATAACTTTCAACCTGATACAGTATTCCGGAAAAGTTGACAGGGCTGCCATGGGTCAAATGCCCACCGTGACTGAGATTCATACCTAAAACTCTGTCGCCAGGCTTTAAAGCCGTAAAATAGACGGCCAAATTTGCTGGTGCTCCAGCATGGGGCTGGACGTTGGCGTACTCCGCGGAAAACAATTGTTTAACCCGCTCCTGAGCCAATCTCTCAACCACGTCCATGTACTCACACCCTCCGTAATAGCGGCGAGCGGGATACCCTTCGGCGTACTTATCCGTCATTACCGACCCTACAGCCTGTCGTACAGCTTTTGACGTCCAATTTTCTGACGCAATCAGTTCGAGATGGTTGGACTGACGGCCTTCCTCTTGAATAATCGCGTGATATACCTCTGGATCAACGTGTGCTAACATTTCTAAATCATCGTGTTCCATCCCAATACCCTCCCCAAACTTCCCTTTTAGCTACGCTTTATAGGGTTTAAGCATTTTTTTGGAAATACGTTAACACCGGATGACGCGCAGCCTGAGCTTCATCCAATCGCCTGACCACGGTATGATGAGGTGCATCATGTAACACCTCAGGAGTGGCATCAATCTCGCTATCGATTCGCCGCATCGACTCCGCAAACTGATCCAGCATTTCCTTACTTTCTGTTTCGGTAGGTTCTACCATCATCGCTTCATCAACCACTAACGGGAAGTAGACGGTAGGTGGGTACATACCATAATCTATTAACCGTTTAGCCACATCTAAAGCCCTGGCCCCCCGTTTTTTTTGAGGAGTTAAGGACAGTACAAATTCGTGCTTAACTGTCCTGTCAAAGGGTGTTTGGTATCGCTCCTTTAATTGATGCAGGAGATAATTGGCATTCAACACGGCGGTCTCGGATATGTCTTTTAACCCATCGGCACCATGACTGCGAAGATAAGCGTAGGCTCTTATCAAAACGCCGGGGTTTCCGTAATAGGACCGCACTTTCCCAATAGATTGTGGCCGGTTGTAATCCCAAGAGTAATGACCGGGCTGTCCTTGAATGCGCGGCCATGGCAAAAACTGCTCCAAGGATCTTTTTACCCCCACCGGTCCCGCTCCCGGACCACCCCCTCCGTGAGGTGTAGAAAATGTCTTATGCAAGTTCAGGTGGACAACATCGAAGCCCATGTCCCCGGGCCGGACCTTTCCCATAATTGCGTTGGCATTAGCGCCATCGTAATATAAAAGACCTCCGGCGGCATGAACAATGTCCGCAATTTCCAAAATGTCTTCTTCAAAGAGACCGAGTGTGTTGGGATTCGTTAGCATCAAACCCGCCGTATCCGTACCGACGAGTTCTCGAAGTTTTGTGACGTCGACGCCTCCCCGTTTGTTCGATGCAACGACCTTAACTTTAAATCCTGCCATGGCCGCCGTTGCGGGGTTGGTGCCGTGGGCAGAATCTGGCACCAAAATAGTCGTGCGTTTTTGTTCTTGCGCTTCTAGATACGCGCGAATAATGAGGATGCCCGTTAGTTCGCCGTGAGCGCCTGCCGCGGGTTGTAAGCTTATCGCATCCATCCCTGAAATCTCGGCTAATCCGTCTTCCAAGGCTCGCAACACAGTCAACATCCCTTGCACGGTCTCGTCCGGTTGGAGCGGATGCACATCCGCAAATCCGGGCAATGCCGCCACAGCCTCATTGACCTTCGGGTTGTACTTCATCGTACATGAACCCAATGGATAAAATCCCGTATCCACTCCGTAATTAAGAGACGATAAATAGGTATAATGACGGACCACGTCCAGCTCCGAAACTTCCGGCAGGTTTAACGACGATGTCCGGGTAAACTCAGACCCAACGACATCCTCCACAGCGAATTGTGGTACGTCATAATCCGGCAATCGGATCCCTTGTCGCTGGGGAGCCGAGCGTTCAAAAATTACTGGGACATCCATGCTTTAACCTCCTCCGCTAGCAAATCTAACTCAAAACGCGTTCGTTTTTCTGTTACAGCAATTTGCCATAGCCCCTCAAAGGCCGGATCCCATAATCCTAAGTCCCATCCGCCCAGGATATTTTTGGAAAGTAGATGGCGATTCAAAGACGCAATCGACCCCGGAACCTTGACGACAAACTCATAGAGAAAAGCGTCCGGATTGGCACGCGGCAATCCCAACTGTTCCAAACGGTCAGCTAAATAGTGGGCCTTCGCCATCGACAATTGCGCCGTGTGTTTCAATCCCTGCGGTCCTAACAACGCCATATAAATCGTTGCCTGCAAAGCATTCAAAGAATGGTTGGAACAAATATTCGATGTCGCCTTTTCCCGGCGGATGTGCTGTTCTCGCGCCTGGAGGGTCAGTACAAACCCACGATTCCCTTGGTGGTCTACGCTTTGACCAACCAACCGCCCGGGCATTTTCCGCACCAAACTCTCCGTCACGGCAAAGAACCCGAAAGTGGGTCCCCCGTAATTCAGGTGATTACCCAGCGGTTGGCCTTCGCCAACAACGACATCTGCCCCCCACTCCCCAGGAGGTTTTAGCAGCGCCAAGGCGACAGGATCCGACGATACGATCGCCAAAGCGCCGTACTGATGCGCCAAGGCGACGGCATTGGGCAACGTCCGAAAACTCCCAAGAATATCGGGATATTGCCAGACAACTCCCGCGACCTGGTATGTTGTCAAGGCCTGCTCTAACTCGGCCAGTGAATTAACCACGATCACCTTGACCCTACGGGCATGAGCATAAGTTTTGATTACGGCAATGCTGTCAGCATGAAGGTACTTGGATACGATTAAGTGATCGCGTCCGGTCTGTGCTAAGGCTAGGAGTGCCGCTTCTCCCACGGCCGACGATCCATCGTACATGGACGCCTGTGCCGCATACATCCCGCACAGTCCGGCAATCATGGTTTGAAATTCAAAAATGGCCGCTAAGGTTCCCTGCGACAATTCAGGTTGGTAAGGTGTATAGGCCGTTAAAAATTCCCCGCGTTCGACCAGTGGACTAATGGCAGCCGGAATGAACCGATCGTAAAAGCCGGCCCCGAGAAAGGATATTAATCGAGAAACATCGCCATTTTCTCGGGCCAATTGCGCCATATGCTGTTGGAGTTCCAACTCGGATAGGGCGGGGGGTAAAGATAACAACCGATTCAACCGTGCAGCCTGGGGAATATCCTCGAAGAGTTGGTCAATCGACGTACATCCCAACGTTCGCAACATGCTCTGTTTATCATCTTCGGTGTGAGGTATGTAACGCAACGAATTTATACTCCTTCAACTTGTCGCTGATAAGTTTGGGCATCAAGCAAGTCTCCGCTTTGCCCGTGAATATCGACGCGAATCAGCCATCCCGCGTTGTACGGATCTTGGTTAATGAGCTCGGGCGTTCCGTTGAGCGCGTCATTAACCTCCACAATCGTGCCATCAACCGGGCTATACAAATCGGATACGGACTTGACCGATTCCACAACACCGAAAGCCTCTCCCGTTTTCACCTCCTGTCCTAACTGAGGCAGTTCCACAAATACGACGTCTCCGAGCGATTGTTGCGCATAATCTGTTATCCCCACCCGCCCTTGCTCATCAATCCATTCATGGTCTTTGGTATACTTTAAGTTTTCAGGAATATTCACCAGTGTTTCCTCCTCGATTGCGGACTCATAGAACGATAGACAATATGCTCACGCCAAGCCGGTCACGTAATCGATCGGCGGTAAAATGGAGTTTTGATGCTGACACCAGGAACGGCACGGTTCCGAATCATGATGGAGAATTGCCGGCCAATTTTTGCGTAAGGGACATCGACGAGGGCCAAAGCAATAGGCTGCTTCAAAGTTGGCGAATAACTGCCAGACGTAATGCTTCCCACACGATGTCCATCTTCATCGTGTACCGGATAACCAGACCGAGCGATGCCGCCACTAAGCGTTAGCCCAATGATTTTGCGTTGAATACCGGCGGTTTTTTGTGCGGATAAAGCCTCACGGCCCACAAACTCATGACGATCCATTTTAACAAACATTCCTAATCCCGCTTCCAAGGGGGAGATATCTTCCGCCAACTCATGGCCGTAAAGAGGTAATCGCGCTTCCAACCGTAAGGTGTCACGGGCTCCCAAGCCAACTGGCTTTACCCCGAGATCATATAACCGTGTCCATAACGCTAATGCGTTATGGGAGTCCACATACAACTCAAACCCGTCTTCCCCAGTGTAGCCAGTATGGGAAAGATGCACGTTTATCTGGTCCACCGGAACATCAAAAAGAGCATGGTAGTATTCCAAATCGTTCAGGTTCACAGGCGTCAATGCCTGAAGAAT
>JAKADI010000185.1 GCA_021820675.1 Bacillota bacterium
ATAGTAATGTTTCCCGCCGCGTGGATCCTTATGTATTCCACAAGACATCGTGTGGATAGTATAACCGCCGTATCACTTGCTTTTCCCGGGCAATGGCACTCACCGGTTTCGACAAACGTGACATCTCCACCAGCGTCTTGGTGTCATCATCCCATAAAAAGAGCGCGCTGTCTTTATCCTTGCCATTTTCGGCTCCTAAATAGTAATCATAATAAACTGTACCGGTTTCGTCGACTACCAGATAGTAGCTCGGGTCGTATCCTTGGCACCTCACGGCCTGCAAAAGCCGTTCATAGGTTTCGATACCCTGTTCGGGATATTCAATATACGTAAAAAGGTGGCGATTTAAAAAACGCCGGCACAAATCGCGGAGTATTGCATCAGAACTATTCTGCCAAACGTTGAACGCATTAAACAAGACCATATCATCCAAGGCGCAGTAACTCTCCAAATTCAAAGACCCGTTAAACAAATCCGCCAATGCAAAATGAGGCATGCTGGGACCTTCCCCTTGTTGGATTAAATCCTTCACCCGCTTTAAAATCCCTTTTAAAATCACTTCGGCGGAACGGGAAACCGGATGAAAGTACACCTGCCAGTACATAAAATAACGTGCCAGCAAATAGGCTTCGACCGTATGTAAACCGGAACGTTTGACGACAATGCGTCCATCTAAAGGGCGCATTACGCGAATAATCCGGGCTAAGTCAAATTTGCCATAGTCCACCCCGGTAAAGATGGAATCGCGCATTAAATAATCTAAACGGTCCGCGTCCAATTGTCCGCTAACCAAAGACACTACCAAAGACTGAGGATACGTCTTGTTGATGACATCCGCCACTGCTGCCGGGAGATTTCGGTCAACTTGCCTCAACACCTGATGAACTTCCGTCGAGGGGTCGAGAATCAAGCGTTCGCTCCAAACTTCATGGCGCATGCCTATGACCTTTTCCAGCGCGTGGGAAAACGGGGCATGTCCAATATCATGCAGCAATCCGGCCACTAAGGCCAGCCGGTTGTATTCCGCCGGCCATTCATAGGCATTGCGGGCAAAGGCCTGGACAATTTGGCGGATCACCTCGTAGACCCCCAAAGAATGCGAAAAGCGGCTATGTTCTCCACCTGGATACGTCACATAAGACGTTCCCAACTGACGAATGCGTCTCATGCGCTGCATTTCTTTCGTATTAATCAGGTCCCAGATTAACGCATCATTGACATAAATGTAGCCGTGAACCGGATCTTTGAAAACCTTCTCCTCATCCAGCATCCATGTCATCTCCCATTCGCCTGGGGAAAACGAAAAAATGGCATCGTTCCTTCTCTTTTACTTTTTTCGCCACTGATGGATCGCGACTGCGATCGACATTCCGAGACCCAATAAGATCAAAAAAGCGCCAATGTCACTCAAAAATGCCGCCTGCGCCCCTATGAGGCGTGAAAGGCCCATGATGATCAACCCGACCGCGATAACGACTGAGGAACGCGCCATCTTCTGGGCCATCCCCAATCCGATTCCCATGACGCCAATAATCACTTCCACCCACCCGAGAATCATCCCGTGTGCCCCCTTTAACAATTATTTTACGAAACTTTTCCCGGAAACAGGAAAACATTAACGGGCTTTGTTCTTCACACCCTTCGAATCATCTTGACATATCATGACCATGATTCGCCTCGGGGAGCGTGATACGATGCAAAGGCCATACCTGACAACACTGACGTCACGAAAACGTGCCAGGCTATTAGTGTGGATTTTAGCCATAGGCCCCGGAGTCTTGGGAATGGTTGCCGATAACGATGCCGGAGGGATGTTGTCCTATCTCGTCACCGGATCGCAAAACCATCTCCAATGGTTTTTGCCAGCCCTTGTGATCATGGCTCCCCTGACCTATCTGATTCAAGAGTTGGCCTTACGGGTGGCTCTAGCCACTCATCTCCCTTACAGCCAGATTGTGTCCCGAAAATTTGGCCAGCCCTTGGCCAAATTGAATGCCGTTGTCCTTCATCTTTTAAATACTGCCATCTTAATCACCGAATTTATTGGAATGACCTCCGCGTTAACCTTGCTAGGCATTCCCTGGACCCTCGGACTTATTCTGTCCTTATCCCTCGTGTTGGGTATCACCTCCTTTAGACGATACCAGCAAATGGAACGCGTATTATTACTCCTGGCCATTGCCAATATGGCCTTTATTCCTGCCCTCTTTACCATACATCCTGCTGTTCATACCTGGAGTAGCGCGTTTTCCGGTTCTTTTAATGGTGAAACGGCCTTTTTATTGTTGTCCCTGGCCGGCAACGCTATTGCTCCTTGGATGATCTTTTGGCAGCAGAATGCCGTGTGGGCCGGTAATGTGGAAAATTTGGAAGCCGGTCGCAAGGACATTCGCATGGGTATTACCGTCCAAGTCATCATGGCTACGGTAGTGATGCTCATTGGCGCGTTGGCCGCCCACTCCATGACCCAAGGCCGTAATCCCCTGCTGTGGCTCACCCACTACGGTGGGCCGACCACGGCCGGTCTCTTTGCCATAGGACTCTTTGATGCGGGATTTTTGGCTGCATCCACCATTTCGGTCTCATCCGCGTGGATGGTGCAAGAAGCCTTCGGAAGCGTCCAAGACCGCGGACAAAGTCCTACCCAAGGTCCCTTCGCGATTCTCCATATCATTACCGTATCCGTAGCGGCGTTAATCGTTCTGATGCCGAACTTGTCGGCTGCCTCCATTGCGCTATGGGCTCAGGCACTGGGAGCTCTATGGATGCCGGTCAGTCTGGCCATTTTGGGCCTGATTGCCGCAGATCGCCATATCATGGGGCCAATGGCCATTCATCGCCGCCGGCGAATCCTGCTCATTACCACTATCGTAATATTCATATTACTAGCCTTAGGCAACGCCGTACCCTAAGCACAATCCCCCTGCTTTATACTGGACACAGATGCGCCGCGCCTGATCGAGGCGGATACTCCGAAAGTCTATTTCCCGTCATAGCAAATATTCGCTATGATAATAACGACTGCCGGGGTGTCTGACGCACGACATTTATTAGGAGAGGATTACATGCCATCACGGGATACCGACAAGGTGTTGGCCTATTTGCAAAGCCACCATTCGCAATATCGGCGCGAACTGGTTGAGTTTTTACAAATCCCTAGTATTTCCGCGTTAAGCGATCATAAAGCCGACGTTCACCGCACGGCTCAATGGCTGGCGGCACGCCTGCGCCAAGCCGGGATCCCTCGGGTTCAAATTGATGAAACCCCAGGTCACCCGATCGTGTACGGAGAAGTGATAACCGATCCCGGCAATCCCACAATTTTAGTCTATGGACATTATGATGTTCAGCCCGTGGACCCGCTTGAGCAATGGACCAACCCACCATTTTCCCCGGCAATTATTGACAATATCCTGTATGCACGCGGATCCAGTGATGATAAAGGGCAAGTTTACATGCAAATTATTGCCGCCGAAGCCTGGTTAAAAACCCATACGCTTCCGGTGAATTTGAAATTTCTGTTTGAAGGCGAAGAAGAAATCGGCAGCATTCACCTCGCCGAGTACATTCAGATGCACCAGCAGGAACTGCACGCCGATGTGGCCGTCATCTCGGACACTCCCATGTTTGCCCCGGGCGTCCCCGCCGTATGTTATGGATTACGCGGGCTGGCAACCCTGGAGATTCACATCGACGGCCCGCATCAAGATTTGCATTCGGGCGTATTTGGCGGGGCGGTCGCAAACCCAGCGCACGTCATGGCTCAACTGATTGCAGATATGCACGACGATCAAGGTCGGGTCCTCATTCCGGGGTTCTATGATCACGTCGACGCGCTCAGTGATGAAGAGCGGAAAAATTTTTCATCCCTGCCCTTCGACCAAGAGGCCTTTCAACAAGGAACCGGAGTTCCCCAATTATATGGGGAAATCGGCTATAGCACCTTGGAACGCGTTTGGAGCCGACCCACTTTGGAAGTCAACGGCATGTGGTCAGGATTTATTGGCGAAGGCCGGAAGACAAGTGTTCCCCACAGCGCCCACGCCAAAATTTCCTGTCGGTTAGTTCCCCATCAGGACCCGGATCGGGTCTTGGACCACGTCATTCGTTTCATCCACGACCACTGCCCTCCATACGTGAACGTGCAGATTGAACGGGGAGAAGGAGATCCCGGCACACTAACGCCCATCACACACTTTGCCACCCAAGCAGCTGTTCAAGCTATCCGCGAAATCTACAAAAAAGATGCCGCATTTATTCGTATGGGGGGATCCATCCCGGTGGTCGTTACCTTTGCCCAGGTGTTAAAGATACCGACGGTTCTTCTGGGGTTTGCTCTTCCGGACGAAAATTTCCACGCCCCTAATGAACATTTCCATTTGGACAATTTTGACAAAGGAGCCGAAACCATCGCGATGCTGTGGCCACTACTCAAGCAAACGTATCTGGTGCAAGGAGGCCATCATGACAATCCCTGAATTTCGTATTGAAACGCTCTCGCAAATCGTTCGGAATCTGGCCCAATATGATGCAAGTTCTACCGTCAACTCGGCTCAGGCCACCCCGACGACCCGACGAGCCACCGAAAACCTCATTTGGCGTCTTGAAAGCCTGTTGTTCCCCTTTGAACATCCCTGGACCGAGGCGGTAGAGGCGCAGGGAACAGCTGCCCGCATCGAATTATTGGGTCGAATTATCTGGGATTTAGCACATCAAATTCACCGCGGCCATCCACACGATTGCGCCGACGATCCGTGCCCAATTTTGACAGAGGCTTTCAGCACCGCCGTGGTCTTCAGTAAACGCCTGCCGTCTTTGCAAGCCCTGTTGTATAGGGATGTCGAGGCCGCCTACCAAGGGGATCCGGCAGCTAGAAACCCTTCGGAAGTCGTATCCACATACCCCGGGTTTTATGCGATTATGGTATACAGATTGGCGCATGAGCTGTTTTCACTGCACGTGCCGCTACTACCGCGCTTAATGACAGAAATTGCTCACAGCCAGACCGGCATCGACATTCATCCCGGTGCTCAAATTGGTTCCAGTTTCTTCATCGACCACGGGACTGGTGTCGTTATCGGTGAAACCACCCAGGTCGGTGACCAAGTCACGTTATACCAAGGGGGGACCCTCGGGGCGTTGAATTTTCCCCGGGATCTGCAA
>JAKADI010000186.1 GCA_021820675.1 Bacillota bacterium
ACTTCTTGTCCTCCATATGGATGACCCTAAACTCACCGTTGATTACATAAGCGTAATGCTTCTAATACTCATGGGAGTACCATGGGCTCTTCCTTTATTACAACACTTGGAACTCCCCGGTGGGATCAAAATGGATTTCAAAGCTCAGATAGACGCAATTCAGAAACTAGCGGAGGAACAGGGTATTATTGAGTCTGAGCCTATCCAAGCTGATTCTATTGGACAGGGACTGCTCAGTTATGAGTTGCTCCTCAAAGAGGATCCTAATTTAGCACTCGCGGCTGTGCGACTTGACTTAGAAAGAGAACTCAGGGCGGCAGGTTCTAACGAGGAACATATTAGATATACGGGCATTGGACGAATTCTCGACTTACTCCGTGCCAAACAGCAAATCTCCCACGGGGAATACACACTTATCAAAGACATTTTGCCACTGCTCAACCAAGGTGTACATGGATTGCCCATAGATACCATGTCTGCTGAACGAGTGATATCCATTGGCAAAAATTTGATTAATAACCTGAAGGTCACGCTGGAGTCAGACGGCTAATTTCGTTGTCGGGTTTCTACCACCCTAACTCCGCTCCATGATCCCGAAGCCACTGCTTCCGCACCTCAAAATCCGGGAGAATGACCCGCACTGCATCCCAAAACGTCTGGCGATGATGCGGGTAACGTCGATGAGTCAGTTCATGGACAATGACGTAATCAATGACGGAGAGTGGGGCTTGGATGATGCGCCAATTTAGGGCAATGAGTCCATCCTCTCGGCAGAAGCCCCACCGGGATTTGTACTCCGCGATCTTGAACCGTGTAGGACTAGCTCCCACCATCGGGGCATAGTGGTTGATGCGCTCGGGGAACAGTTCTAGAGCTTGCTGCATGTACCATTGGGTGAGGATCTCTCGAACGAGAATCGGTTGTTGAGCTACCCGAATTAACGGACTGGTGACCAGCAGCTTCCGACCCTCCAAAGTAACATTCGGCTCTATAGCGTCATTCCGCTGCACTTTGAGCCGTAAGGGATGTCCACGGAGTAAGAAGCCTTCTCCGCTGACAAAGTCCTTGGCAGGTGCGGTATATTGCTGTTGAGGTGTGGTCAAATGCTTGAGAAGCCATCGAGCCTTGCGGTGCAGGAGAGGCTCCACTTGGTTGGGATCAAAGCCCTGTGGAATGAGGACAGTGACCTGTCGCGTGGCATCAATCTGTATGGCGGGGTGTTGGCGACGGGGCCGTTCCTCAATGGCGTAGGGTATGGTGGTTGTGCCAAATGTAATGATGGGCATCTGGTTCTCACTCCTCAGTGACAGATTGTACCGACCTGTGGCGGGAAATGCTAGCCCCTGATCTTTTTCTCATTGACATCGCGAACGTCCCATCAACAAGGAATTTGGCATCGATGTCTCGAATCGAATCCTGTCATACTGTAGGGAAAGGGAGTGCATGAAGATGTCTTTGGCCAATTTGTCCGTGTTGGGCGCATTACTCGGAGCCCTCGCCACGTTCAGTGGTCTTGTCGTGGTGATCTTTTCTGTGGTTGCGTTAGTTCAAATCCATAAACAAGTCGACATTCGATTTGCTGAGCGGTACGACGAGCATCGACAGGCTCTCGATAAACTATCCGCACAATGGGCCACTGGCGTTCGATACTGGACGCAATCGACCATGATGACCGATCTCGATGACGCATCGCAACTCATGGAGGAAGCCTTGAAATCCTGGCCCTCGGCTCCGGGAGCCAGAACCGAAATGCTGAAACGCCTATACGATGAAACAGAACGTGCCTACCTTTTGGACCTCATTCCGGGGCAAAGAAATTCGCTTCAGAGACGCGGGATGGCATCCCAGCAATCGCTGCCGAGACTGACCCTGCCGACTCTCCGATTGACCGCTTGTCTGAAATGGGCCACCCTAGCTCTGGATCATGAAGTCGAACAGCAGGGGCCTTGGCTTCATTTCACCCTAGCAAAAATTTATGCCATGGCGTCCGATGTGCCTCAAATGTTTCGTTATCTGGAAATTTGGCTCTCTAACGACACGTTTGCACAACCTGATGACGACAGTGTTCTGGTTATTTTGTCCGCCATTCATACTACCAACGATTTCGATCGCCTCTTGAAGCTGTGGACCGCCCACTTCACTCAGTTGCTAACCGCCCACGTCCGAGGCACGCTCGAAGTCTTTCGCGATGCTGTGGAAAAACGTGGCGATCTCCGTATGCAAATCTGGCTTGTGGTTCCCCGACATCTCACAGACTCCACGTGTCTGATCGGCATAGCACGCGCCAAAGATGATGCATGGTCTGTGATTGACGATATTTCGGAAGGTGAACGATCCAGCAAGGCCACAGAGTGTACAAATCTCGACGAAGCCATAGCGTATCTTGATCGACGATGGGTCATGTTGCGCCCCATTCCGTACTGGTTGTGGTAATCTTCGCGAACCGGTTAAGGTATGGTCGATCCAAAGAGCGCGACTGCCGCATGAGTCGAATTGTGTTAGATCATTTCTGGCTCGTGGTCTATGCTGTTTTGGCGCGGAGAGGGGTTGGCTCCACCTTGCTTGTATCTTTAATTAGAGAAAAACAACCGTACATGGGTTCCCTGGTATCGTGCTCGTCGAAGCACTCCCGGTACCGACAGCAAAGGCCATAAGTAGAACGTGATCCAACCGCTGCTGGATACGTGCTGATTAATATGTGCCGTGACCCTTGGGGCTGGCAAGGCTGACCCGGTTAAGAGAGCGATGACGGCGACAATGCGTCCAGAATGCGTCATCCCGCCCGAGGCCAGGCCATTCGGCAGAATTGGGCCCTTTTGTAGCGTTTTCTTTAATCCGTGCTGGCTTCGTAGTCTGTTTCCGATTCCCGGGCGGATTGGCTGGTCCGATGTCGGTTGACCACGTGGGCCCAGGCTTCTGCCCAGTCGTTATGCCCTGGTGGGGGTGTCAGCCGTCTCACATCGTGGTCCGGATTGGCCTGCCGCACTTTCTGGCTGAACCGCTCCCCGGCGGCATCCCGATCAAAGGCCGTGACAATGTGTTCCCACGTCCCCTCCCAGTGCACCGGATTGAGTGCCTCCCCCGCACTGGCGCGGATGACGAAATCGCTAGGGTCGCGGTGATCTGTCAACAGGGCGGCATGCAGAGCCATGGCGTCTATGGGATCTTCTACCAATACGAGCGTTTGGGCCTGGGGCGCCTCATGGGATTGCCAGATCTTTGGGTTGGCTAAGGAGAACTGCTCCGACCTCGTCCCCTGAAGAGGAAACAAGAGGAAATGCTGCATTGTCGATAAAGAGGGCAAATCCGCGTCGGCACTAAGCCGCGAACACGGACTTCGCTACGACACGGGATGGCTCTTACACCATAAAATCCAACAGGCCATGACCGCCATGCTCGCTACCCAATTGGGCGGACTCGTCGAATTGAATGATGCCTATTTTGGTGGCGTGAGTCATGGATTGGGGAAACGGGGCCGGGACACTGACCAAGATCCGGTTGTCGTGGGAATGAGCCTCGACATCCAAGAACATGCACGCCATATTTTCATGGACGCCTTGCCGGATCTGAAGGAAAGAACGGTGCTCGAGATCCTCGACAAGGGGTGTGGTGCAGCAAATTTACGAGCCTCTCGAAAACGTTTATCGATGGCAAATACCCCGGGCGCGGATGCGACCGGAGCCACCTGTACCTTGAAGAATTTGTCTACCGCTTTAATCAGCGTCACATGAAAACCGGAATTGCCTCTGGGTTGTTGATCGCCTGCATTCAATCCAACGCACACCCCCCCATGGGGCGTAGCCCTAATCAAACCATAACGACAAACGAGTTCCATATTGACAGCTGCAGTGTGATGCTCATGTCTTATGTATGTTCTAAAAAACTAGAAGTTCACCCTGCAGTATGAGGGTGCGATTGGATGCACATTTCCAAAGCCAGATCTAAACGAGCACCGTCTATCGTTTCACTTACCGGAACAAAACGACATGACCGTTGTGAATTTGCCCTTGCTGTTTCGAGATCAACGCTTGCGGCGACTCTGCTTACGATTGCGCTTCTCGATAGATTTTTTACTTTTACGCTGTTGGTCCTTGCCTCTGTTGCGCAAAACCGAAGGTGTCATCAGTCGGGAAAAATCGAGAGACGGCAGAACCCCATGACTTACATAATCCCATTCGCGTGTCTTATAAACTAATTCCCATAGACCAAGCATCGCCCGCAAAAGGTGGGGAACTTCCAAGGCGAATTCCAACAGAAAGCTCTTACCCCGGTCATAGGTGACAAGCTGACTCACAGGGTCATAGGACCATCGGGCATGGCCAATCGCATTCCGCAAAGCTGTGCTTACAGGCAACTCGATAAGGTAATCGAGCGTCTCGCGCGGCTTTTTAGGATTAGTCAGCTTATCCACCTTGTTGCCGGTTCGTAACTCGGTGAATTGTGCAATGGTGGTCGTTCGCCCAAACCCCTCCGACATGGCATCGATACTACCGCGATGGATGATGTTGTTGTGCGCCACCATCAATGGAGACAAGCGAAAGATTGTCTCGAACAAATCCTGATACAAGCCTTTAACCTCTTCAAATCGGGCAGTGCTCAAGCCGTATTTATCGAGAATGTCGTGCCCGTTGGCTTCAACGTCACTATAGAACTGGAGGGTATAGGCAGGCACAAGCGTATTGGCAACATGCATAAATTGTGCCATTCGCTCAGAAATTTCTTGATCCAAGTCGGGGAGAACCGCCAAGAAATGTGTTGTAATCTCAGTTATTTGTTTTGCCGAATAACCGGAAATCGCCTTAGAGATGCCCAACGCCTGTTCGATTAGCGGCGGCTCCCCTATCACGAAAGGCTCCCAGAACCTCAACAAGATCCAGTGGATCGCGCGGAAAAAGTCGAGTTCGTTGAATAATGGGAGTTGGGGATTGTTACCGATATAGTGTTTTAACTCGTTGGCCAGGAAATCCATGCTGCCGGCATGATACAACTGCGGGATTCGCCGAAGACGTGGCCAACCATCTTCGGAGCGCTGCCACACGGTGTTGATCAGCGTCATCATCAAGGGAAAATTGCTGAACCCTACGTCCTGGCTAGCTCGCATATAAGGGGATATCCGCTCATCCAGGCCATCGGAATAGGCGACGAGCTTTTGAGTGATGAA
>JAKADI010000187.1:0-2999 GCA_021820675.1 Bacillota bacterium
AGAGGTTTTGGCCGGACGGGTGGTGTGCTACAACGTTTATGCCACGTCTGACAATCGGTATGTAGCGCTGGGCGCACTGGAACCGAAGTTTTGGGAGGCATTTTGCACTGCGATTAACCGGCCGGAATGGCTTTCCAATCAGTTTAGCCCCGCTACGTGTCATAATCCTGTATTTCGGGAAATGGTCGATCTGTTTGCCAGTCGTGATCGGCAATTTTGGGCTGCCTTGGGGGCAAAGGCAGACTGTTGTTTGACTCCGGTTTTAGCTATCGCTGAAGTCCGGGACAGCGACCAGGCCCAGGACCGGGGCTTAGTGTGCGAAATGACAACTGCGCACTGGGGCCTTCTCTATCAAACGGCGACTCATGCGGGCGGCCACGCTTCAAGGGAGATTCAGCGATCTGTCGAGCCACCGCCTTTTGATCGGTGCCCTTAATTACCTGTATTGTGACGATAAGGACGTATTGTGATATGAAACAAATTATTAAGTACGAAATAAATTATTAAGGATGATTAGGTTTGAACCAGGACAAGGAATTTTATGATAATTATTGAACGGATCGGTTAATCATGTCGAGGAGTCGAGGAGAGGAGAAATTGCCGTGCAGCATCCATACCTCATCGAAGAGCATACAGTGTTCCGCAACTCGTTTCAGCGATTCTTGCATGATCATGCGGCGCCCTATTTCGATCGCTGGGAAGAAGAACGGCGTATTCCGCCAACCTTTTGGAGGATGATGGGAGCCCAGGGATTTTTATGTCCCATGGTACCAGTCGCGTACGGTGGCGCTGGCGCAGATTTCGGATTTTCTGTCGTCGTGAACGAAGAATTGGAACGTATTGGTTCGGGTATGGTGGGCATTGGTCTTCATAACGATATTGTTGTTCCCTACTTGGTGAGTTATGGCACCGAAGAGCAAAAAACCGAGTGGCTGCCCCGATGCGTATCCGGTGAGACTATTACCGCAATTGCCATGACTGAGCCGGGAACCGGCTCTGATTTGGCCGCTGTGCGCACGACCGCACGTCGGGACGGAAACTTTTTTGTGTTGAACGGACAGAAGACTTTCATCACCAACGGGATGCAGGCAGATCTTATTGTTGTCGTGGCGAAAACCAACCCGAGCACTCAGCCACCGCATGACGGCATCAGTCTAATCTTAGTACCATCCAACGCCCCAGGGTTTAGTCGTGGTCGGCAGCTGAAGAAGATCGGGCAGCATAGTCAAGATACCGCTGAACTTTTCTTTGACCACTGCCGTGTTCCGATTGGCAACCTACTCGGGGAAGAGGGTCATGGCTTCAACTATCTAACGGAAAAACTTCAGCAGGAGCGGTTGCTCGTGGTCATTGCTGCGCAAATTGCTATGGAAGAGGTCCTGGCTGAGACAATAGAATATGTTAGACATCGCACCGCCTTCGGCCAACCTATCGCTCGCTTTCAAAATACCCGTTTCAAACTGGCCGAAATGACCACCCGCGCTACGGTGAGCCGGGTGTTTTTGGATCAATTAATTGCTCGGCATATGGCCAATGAATCAATCGTTACCGAAGTATCCATGGCCAAGTGGTGGTCAACTGACGTTGCGAAAGCCGTGATCGGGGAATGCTTGCAGCTTCATGGGGGATATGGCTATATGGAGGATTACCCCATTGCCCGCCGTTATCGAGATATTGCGGTGATGTCCATTTATGCAGGGACCAATGAAATCATGAAGACCATTATTGCCAAAAATTTAGGTCTATAGCAACACAACGACAATTTGGAAGCGATTGGTCGGACTCAAGGAAAGGGGGCGGCTTATGGAATTACAGAATAAAGTGTTTATTGTCACAGGTGGCGGTTCAGGACTCGGTAAGGCGACGGCCCGCGTTTTTCGCGACGCGGGAGCACATGTTGCCATTTTTGACCGCGACCTCGAGCGGGGACAAACGGCCGCAGATTCATTGGGCAGCCGATTTTACCACGTGGATGTCACGGATGATGATGCGGTGCAGCATGCCGTTAAGCAGGTCTCTGATCAATTGGGAGGATTGCACGGAGCCGTCAATTGCGCGGGTATTGCAATTGTTCAGCGAGTGCTGGGCAGCGAGGTGCCGCATGCCTTAGATGACTTTCAACGGGTGTTGATGGTCAATGTGGTAGGGACATTTAACGTCACGCGCTGGGCGGCTTTGGCAATGAGCCAGGCTCCAGTCTCCAAAGGGGAAGAGCGGGGTGTGATTATCCAAAGCGCTTCCGTGGCGGCGTTTGAGGGACAAATCGGCCAAGTTGCCTATTCCGCTTCCAAGGGTGCCGTTGTCGCGATGACCCTCCCTATGGCACGTGAACTGGCAAGGTTTGGGATTCGAGTCATGACAATTGCTCCCGGAATTTTTGACACACCTATGTTGGGGCTCCTATCGGATGAAGTCCGCCAGTCACTGGGCGCGCAAGTACCGTTCCCATCACGGTTGGGCGATCCTCTGGAATATGGTCTGTTGGCCCGCCATATCGTGGAGAACCCTATGCTAAATGGAGACGTCATTCGTCTGGACGGGGCCATCCGCATGGCACCACGGTAGGGTCGAATTTCCTCTAGCTGTGCTATGGCGACATGACAAGACTCTTAACCGATGCATGGTCAGAGCCGTTTGCTGATGCTGGAGCCAGACCTATCCCCCTGATGTACCTAAGGAGAACGCATTGTGCATCCAGAGGTAAGGGTCTTTGCAGCCCACGGCAGGTACTGAAGAAGTCGACGTGGACTATAAGCACTGTCCAGTACAATCTCTCTGTGCACGCTGAATCCTTTATAATATAATCAGAAAACACAGTCTATTGTAATTTGTTAAATGTGGGCTCCGTGATCGACCCATCTTAAGACGAAGGAGAGAAGAACCATGATGCCGACGCCGCTCAACTTGTTTAATATATTTGACTACTCACAAAGAATTTGGCCTGAGAAGTGGATTATCACCCGGACGCGCGAAGGAACACACCGCTACCAGTACCGGGA
>JAKADI010000187.1:3009-5154 GCA_021820675.1 Bacillota bacterium
TCGGAGAACGGGTCGGCAGGCTATCATCAACTTTGAAAACCCTGGGGGTTAAGCGGGGGGATAGAGTCGCCACACTCGCATGGAATAACTACCGCCATTTAGAGGCCTATTTTGCCATACCACTATTGGGAGCTGTTTTGCATACAGTGAATCTCCGACTGTCGTCAGAACACCTCCGTTATATCATCAATCATGCCGAAGATCGGATCCTGCTGGTCGATGAAGAACTCCTCCCACTTTTGGATCCTATTTGGGATAACCTGCCGACGGTACAGCACCTCATTATATTGGGTGAGCATCTGAACTTAGCGAAAAGCCCGAAAAACCCCATGACTTCCGTATCTGCCTACGAGGATCTCCTTGCCCAGGCGTCGCCCATGGTGGACTACGATCCCGACTTGCCGGAAGACTCCCTTTTGGGAATGTGCTATACCTCAGCGACTACCGGAAACCCCAAAGGCGTCGTGTATTCCCACCGAGGCATCGCGCTGCACAGTCTCGCGATGGGGTTAGCGAATACCTCGGCCATCGCCGAAAACGATACTGTGATGCCCGTTGTTCCCATGTTTCATGTCAACGCTTGGGGCATACCGTTTTCGGCGATTTGGTTTGGAGCCAATATCGTACTGCCTGGTCCCGCACCAACGCCCGAGGATCTGGTCCGCCTCATGTCTGAAGAGCAGGTAAGCGTTGCCGCGGGAGTTCCCACAGTATGGTTGGGCGTGGCCAAGGTACTGGAAAAGGCTGCCACACCTTTGTCGCTGCGCATGGTGCTCTGTGGTGGTTCTGCAGCACCACCGGCTTTGATACGAACTTTCGAAAAGACTTTCAAGGTGCCTCTTGCGCATGCCTATGGTATGACCGAAACAAGTCCCTTAGCCACATTTTCACGTCTAAAAAGCACGCTATCCGGTCTTACGGAAGACGACCAACTGGCTATTCGGTCCACACAGGGAATCTTGGTACCGGGACTATCTATGCGTCTCAGGCGGGATAACGAAGACGTTCCATGGGACGGCAAATCCATGGGGGAATTATGGTTTAAAGGACCGTGGGTAGCAGACGAATATTATCATGATCCCCGGACCGAAGACAGTTTCGAGGATGGCTGGCTGAAGACGGGAGATGTAGCAACGATTAGTCCTGAAGGATACGTTCGGCTCGTTGACCGAACGAAAGACCTTGTGAAAAGTGGAGGCGAATGGATTTCATCTGTGGATCTCGAAAATACAATTATGGCCCACCCCGATGTATTTGAAGCCGCTGTAGTGGGTGTTCCTCATCCGAAATGGGACGAAAGGCCCTTGGCCTTTGTCGTGCCGAAAGAAAATCGCCAAATTCGTAAAGAAGATATCATTGCCCTATTGTCTGCAGATTTTCCAAAGTGGTGGCTGCCCGATGATGTCATCTTTCTACAGGAAATTCCCAAGACCTCGGTAGGTAAGTTTATGAAACGTGCCTTGCGTGTTCAATACCAAGAGTATCTAACCGACCCTCAAAGGTGAGCGGGGTTGATGGAGGCTCATTACTGGAAGACATTGTGGCACAGTGAGCCCGGGAACATCGCTAGATCTTTTTCCTGTTTTGTTTGGCCCAAGTTTTGGGTGTAAAAGTGTTTCTCATAAGCAGCCCATATTTAACTATATAAAGAGGCGGTAACAAGCCATGGCCCGACCGCCTCATCTCGTTATTTTTTGGGAAGTTCCACCCACCTTTCGTTTGTCGTGGGAAAAATGCGTTCCCAGACCGATCGACCAGTCGGCTGTGAGTTCGTGATGTCTCTTGAGGGATTACATCGGCTGCTATAGCAATCGTTGTGTACGAATCACAGTGGGCCTTTGACGCCTCATCCGGTTAGAGCAATATTGTGACCCTCTGGCGAAATCTGTTCGGCACGATCTCCCTAACCTAAGATCTATACAGAATTTCTACAAGAATAGCCTTCGATGCGTGGAAGCCGAATAGGCCTGGATTTGTCCAGCGGGGACAGCCAGATCTCAAGGTTGTCGTGCACGCTAAAGGGTACAGCCTGAAAAAATTCAGGATTGAGAGGAAATTTTAGGAAATCCATGGATACATGTCACTCGTAACAACTGCGGCACGTGCTTGATACGAGGGGGCAAGGAACACAAAAATATCAGTGAA
>JAKADI010000188.1 GCA_021820675.1 Bacillota bacterium
GCTATAATGAACAATTTCTTCGGGCATGACTAAGTCGCGACCGACTTTACGCATGATGCGGCGCACTTCTTCGCGCAAATCTTTGTGTTCGATTAATAGATTCCGCATCTCTTTGTAATTGCCAAAGGATGTACCGCAGTGAATCAGAGGAAAATAACCGGTTTCGTAGGCTCGATGCCAATTGCGCACCGCAACACTGGCCAAGGCTACCAGATTTGACGTGCCGGATCCGTGATAATTCCAGGCTGTACAACTCGTCTGATGCGTTTCATCCAGATATTCCAGGCCGAGTTTATTCATGAACCACATAATACTGGTCGGATAACCGGGAATATTACCGCATTGGCCACATGATTTATGATGCCATAATTTCGTTGTGGGGATACGTTTGGTCCGACCTAATAAGGTTTCTACTTCAATAGGGCGGTTTTCATCGGTGATGTGAATGACTTTGACTTCGCCTTGGTCTTCGAGTTCCGCCAATTCTTCGCGAGGATCAGGGGGTGGGGATTGCAACAATGCCCGTTTATCAACGGTCTTGGTGATGAAATCCCAACCACTGGTTTGCGCTTTGTCACTGATGGGATGCGTTGCCAATGAGTTTCCCTCCTAACATGAAAATCACCTGGCTGAGATGTATCATTCGATCAACACGGGCCATATTGGCCCAACACTATGGCTGCATGGCTCGTGGATGTGTTCCATGGGATGTGTTCAATGGGATGCTTCGACCATATCCCGCACATCATCTACCATGTCCGACACGACTTCGTAAAGATTGGGATCGATTTGCTCCACCAGACGGAATACCCCGGTCTCTTCATAGATGGTATAAAGTTCGTACGAGGTTTCGGGAGAAACCCGCCAGGCGGAGCTGGTCACTTGCAATGTATAGACAGGAATGGCTTTGCGTTTAATGGCGAGATCTGTCGAACTCCAGGGAATTTTCGGACCCCAATCCGGGAAGAAATCGGGCTGAATCATATCCGGGGTCAGTTGATTTCCAATGGACAAGACTTTAAGGAGAACGCGGCCATACGGTTTGAGCAGGCGATGCACGGCTTCCATTCCCCGCCAAACGGCGACTTCGCGCATGATCATAACCAAGCCGCCCGGGGAGTTGTGAAAGGGGCATCGCATGGCACAGGTGTAGCACTGTGCACACGCCCAAATGTATTCATCCATCATGTCTTTCACGGCTTGTGCATCCCCGGATAAGACGGTCTGGACCACTATGCGTGGTGAATAGTCGAAAAACCGGTGGGAAGGACAAGAACCGCTGCAAACACCACAATTCAGGCACCCGTGAACAACGTCATGGTAGCGTACGTCACTTTGAATGGCCTGCAGCAAGCTTTCAGCGTCTTGTTCGCTAGCCTCTTCCGCATCGAGTCGTAAATGCGTCGTAGTCGATTCATTACTCATGAGGGACGACCTCCTGATTTTGTACGAGTTCAAGCACGTGAACCGAAAGCTATAAGACTTTAGGATAAATAAACTGTACGATCGGCCTCCAACAAGAGCGAATGAAAATCGGCAGCCCCAATCCAAGTGAGAGGCCAGGATATATCGGATGGATCGATTTTGACCAAGGGTAAACTGAGACGGCACCCATAAAAGATAACCCCCTGGTCGTATGCGTTGCGAATGAAGTCCGCCAGCGTTTTTCCGCTGTCATCTAAGGCCCGCTGTGTCTGGGCGAACCCCGGCGAAAATATGGAGAGGCCGGTTTGCGTAAATATGATAGCAGCATCGTCATCCAGTGCTCTGGCCACAGTGGCCATAAAGAACACGGTAAAACACCGTTCCGGGGCTTCGCGTCCGCGGGTTTGCACATAGACAAATTGTGCCATGGCGCTCCTCCTTTCTCTGGGATTCCCAGTTGCTCAAGTGGAATGGTTCTTTCGAACCAAAATCCGATCGTGCCCATCGTAGCACGTGATTTAACTGAGTTAAATGACTATTGCGAACGAATTAAATTGTAATAAACTTAATTAAGAATGGATGCAAAAAGACAATACGTCATACGTGACCATTGAAAAATCAGGGAAAACGCCAGGTCCAGGCGGTTTAAATTGGTGAGAGAGTTCACAAAACGTCATAGTCAGGGCCATATGGTCCCTGGGTCGGGGTGCTTTCGGACCTATTTAAGTGTTTCGTACATGGAAAAGAATGACCTTAACCCACTTCATGTGAGGGGAGCTTTACCCATCATACTATTGCGTTGGGGGGAGAACATGGCTACTGTATCTGAATGCGATATTCCCGAGGATCGTTACTATTGGGTTGACAAACATGTATGGGCGCGTCAGCTTGCCAGTGGGGAAGTTGAAGTCGGTATAACCGACCCTGCCCAAGCCCTGGCCGGCAAGATGCTGGTGTGCCGGATAAAACGCGTGGGTCGGGAATTAAAACGGGGAGCGAGCGCTGCGACTTTGGAGAGTGGCAAGTGGGTTGGCGGCGTCCCAACGCCCGTTGCGGGAACCCTATCGGCGATTAATACTGATGCCGAACAGGATCCGGAACGTCTGAACCGGGACCCTTATGGGACCTGGCTCTTTAAAATCCAGTCGTCAAATGTGCAAGATGACCTTAATTTGTTGTCCTTGGGATCTCAAGCGGTGGCACTGTATCAGCAAAAGCTGTTGGCAGAGGGAATTCAGTGTCATCACAGTTAAAAAGAGAACAGGAGCAGAAAGGGCGATAACCATGCCGGAACAGGTGTTGGATGTGCGGGGATTGTTGTGTCCGATGCCCATCGTGAAGACCAAAAAGGCCATCGATCAATTAGACGCTGGCCAGACATTACGGATCTTGGCGACCGATCCTGGTGCCGTGGCGGACTTCCATGCCTGGACCAGACGCACCGGGCACAAATTGTTGGAATCGGAACAGGTGGGGAAAGAATTTCATTTTCTCGTTGAAAAGGTTGTATCAACGGCTAAGGAGGGATAAGCGTGGGTAAAATTTTGTATGTGCAGACCTCAGGACCCGATACTCCTGAACGGACCGCCTCACCGTTTTTCTTAGCGACAGCCGCGGGATTATTAGAACATGAGGTCACCATGCTCTTCACCATGCGGGGTACACAATTAATGAAAAAAGGAGTAGCCGACCACCTCTACGTTAAAGAGGGAGGCGAAACCTTACAGTATTTTATTGAGCAGGCATTAGACGCCGGAGTGAAATTTTTGGTGTGTACGCCTTCATTGGATTTAAATGACATGACCAAGGAGGATCTCATTGCGAGCGTTACCGGCATAGTTGGTGGGACTTTTGTTAATGAAGAAGCCTTGGCGTCGGATCTGGTCTTGTCCTTTTAACAAAGAACGAGAAGGCGGGCGGTTTGGAATGCGATCCAGTATGGGTATGCCTACGGATGAAAAGGAGGGACAGATCGATGCGCGTCATTCATTTAGGTTCTGTCGCCATACCCCGGTCATTGTCGGTTTTTCATGCTGTAGCCCAACTGGCACAGCCCACTGACGAGATGGTTCTCATATCATCGGTACCCCAGGGACCTTTCGTGTCGGTAGGCTACCATCAGTGGGCCGACCGGGAACTTAATGTGCCGTATTGCCTAGAGCATCACATTCCGATTGCCAGGCGGTTAGTGGGTGGAGGGGCTGTTCTACTCGATTCCCATCAAACTTTTTGGCACCTCATCATGCCGGGAGCACACGCAGCCATTAGAGATTTATATACGGCTTTGCTGCCTGCGCCCGTAGCCGCATACCGACGATTTGGCATCCATGCTGAAGCCAGACCTCTCAACGACATTGTGATAGGCAATAAAAAGATTGGTGGGACCGGTGCAGCGACTATTGGCCAGAGTATGGTTTTTGTGGGAAGCTGGATGTTTGATTTCGACCGGCAGTTGATGGCTCGCGTCCTAAATGTTCCATCCGAAAAGTTCCGCGACAAGACGATTCAGTCACTACGGGATTATATGACGACCATGGCCGACCAGATAGGTTCGGATGTCCCAACGTCCGAAGAAGCGATGGCGGTGCTCGCAGAAGAATTTGACCGGTTATTAGAAAGTCCGGCACATCAGGATGTTTTGACCCAAGAAGAAGAAGAGGCATCGGATCGCTTCGCGCGTCAGCTCTTTGATCCCCAGTTTGTCTTCCAAAATCAGGGGTGGACGACGCCTGGACAAAAAATCCGCGACGGCGTTTATCTTTACGAAGGTCTCTACAAAACGGATACCGGATTGATTCGCATGATCTGGCTGGAGGCGGACGGGATTGTCGAAAATATTTGGTTAGGGGGGGACCTATTGGTCGACCCGCCAGATGGGTTAGAACGCCTGGCCCAGGAACTCAATCGCGAGCCCTTCCCGGTTACCGAATGGCCGCAGCATCTGGCAGCCGGTTTCTCTCGGTGCCCCGTGGATGGCATGCTCCCGGAGTCTTTGTTGCAGGCCTATCATCATAAAGTCTCACTAATAAAGAGTGTGTCCGGGTCTTTAAAATAAATGGAGGGACACTCAATGGCGCCATCCCTTCGCGAGCGATTGCTCGAATATTTGGACCAACACAAAGAAGTGACCACCGAGCAATTGCAAAGTTTTCTCGGCGTGTCACGCCGTCACATTCAACGCCATCTTCACCAGCTTATCGAAGAAAACCGGGTATCTGTGCGCCTGCTCCCGGGATCGCATCACACCGGGGTTTATCGCAGTATTCTACCTGGAAATGGGGAGTTTCAGGCTATGCCCCAGCTCCTTTGTGCGATCGAAAAAGTGGGGGGAACGGATTTTTTAGGTCGCGTTTTGGAGCAGTTTATGGAACAGTATTATGGAGCTGCCATCGACAAATCTCCAGACGTTCTCATTGAAGAAGGGTCAGCTTTTATGGACTGGAAACAGAGCCCGAACGGGTGGTGGATTACGATGCGGCAGTGCCCCTTGCCTCGTATCACGGATGTTCGGGTGCTTTGCGAAGCGGAGGCGCGGACATTTTCCAAACATTTTCATGCCCCCGCTATTCATTTTAGCCGTGATGATACCGGTGTCTGTCAATTCTTCATTCCCCATAAAACAACGGGAGGAAGCTCTGAGCATAGTCTTGATGCGGCCGGATTACCGTTGGATTCCTCCGCCAAACCGCAAAACACCACAGGAGGTGACGGAATTTGATGAATGACCA
>JAKADI010000189.1 GCA_021820675.1 Bacillota bacterium
AGAAGATTATCCTTCCCGCCATCACCCACCATTGAGCGTGCGGCTTGGAGTGCTCGGCACCATGCGGCAGACACCATTTTCAACACATTCATTCGCTCCTCTCGGATGCTCAAAAACAGGCATTAGATCTCCTATTAGAGCCATCTCGCGACGGGAACAAAACCCCTTGGTCGTGGCTCAAAGAACCCACGGGCCGGACGTCCCCGGAAGCCTTGCTTCACGTGATTGAACGCGTAGAGGCTATTCGGTCATTGGCTTTGCCGAATGATCTCAGCATCATCTATCCCAATCGATTACGCCAATTGGCGAAAATTGGGGCCCGATACGAACCCTTTGCACTGCGACGATTCCCAGAACCCAAACGCTACGCCATCTTAGTGGTGTCCCTCCGGGAACTCAGCCAAGATTTGATCGACCAAGCTTTCGAGATTCATCATCGACAAATGATCGCCTTACAGAGCCAAGGGCGTAAAAATCAGGAAGAGATACAGCAGCACAATGGAAAAGCGATCAATACCATGGTCGTGGCCTTTGCTGAGTAAGGCGCCGCCCTGATTCAAGCGCAGGAAAAAAAGAGCGACCCCTTTCAAATGGTCGAAAAGGTAATATCATGGGATCAGCTCATTGCTGCCGTAGAGACGGCACAGCAACTATCCAGACCATTGAAAGGATGAAAAAGTCGATGGCACTACTCACGGTGCCCCAAACGGCCCAACGCGGCTCGGCATCGGCCTGACCGCCATGTATCAGTTCATTCACCGGCCCGGTTTTCCGGCCATCAAGATCAACGCCCATGCCATTCGGATTCCGGAGGCGCAATTGGAGGCGTGGATTGCAGATCAAGCGGCCAAAGGCATTCCGACTAAGGATGTCTGATAAACCAGGATAAGATGTGTGATATTTCGATGGTAAAACAGAAGCACAACAGTCCGGTGTATGGAATAACTTTTAAAAAATGAGGAGAATGGGCATGTTTCGAGAAAGAGAGACTATTGTTCATTGGGAGACCATCAACAATCCTGATAAAGGGGGCGATCTCATGAGAGCAGATACTGAGGCCTATTGGGCATTGCGTCGGTTTGCCTACGAATTGGACGGTGTCGACTTCGTAAAGTCCATTCACGGGCTCATGGTGGGTTCTGAAATGCACGTGTGGATCGTTTTGCGAGAGCGCACCCGTTCTGCACGTTATGCGGCATACACAGCCCAATTGAAAACCGACCCGGACTTTCTGTTGACACCGAATTCATGAATTCAGCTGTATCTCAGGTCGTCAGAATGTCCGCCTATTTCGGCTCCGTTCTCAGGTAACACGGTGTTTTCGGGCCTTCGGCATTACACGACAGGTCCTCCACCCCCCGGTGACCGTTCATTCATTCATTCATTAAGTGGCCGGTGAAATGTACCCTAAGAGACCCCAAGGACACCCCAAACGCGCCAATTCGGCCCCTTCCGTCCACCACGATTTAAACCACCACTCGGCCGTTAAGCATATGACCCGTAGCGACGCTCGAAGTTTTGCGGGACTTCGCGAAAACCCGATTGCGTCGCGGACGTGTATGTATAATAATAATTACAGGAGTCGATACTAGTCATGGAGGTGCTGCGTGTCACTGATGTTTGATTGGACGGTCCAGAATGCAGACCACGTAGCACGACACGGCGTTGAGACTTTTGAGGTGGAAGAAGCCATGATGGATCCCCACCGCGTCGGATTTGACGTCCACGACCGAGGGAAAAAGGGGGTCGTTGGACGCACGGAAGCTGGCCGTTCATTGTTTGTCGTGTATGTCGTGCGCGACGGCGCATACCAGGTCATTACCGCACGCGACTTAACACCCGGAGAAAAGCGCATCTTCCAGAAAAGGAGGCGATAAAGATGAAGCTTGTCAAACATCCCCGCGAGGTTCCTCAAAACATGACCGACGAGCAGTCGGCGGGGTTCTGGGAATCTCATGAGATTACCGAAGACTTTCTCAGACAGGCCCGCCCCTTGGAGGAATCCGAGATGCCGTCGGCCCGCACCGACGCTAAAACCATCACGATACGATTCGACACGGATACCCTGGACCGGCTACAGAACTTGGCTCGCCAGAAACACAAGGGATATCAAACCTTACTGAAGCAGTTTGTCATTGAGCGGCTGTATGAAGAAGAAAAGAAGCAGATCGCCCCCCCACAATAGTCTGCACGAACTGCCCACAGAACTATCTCTTCGGGGTATCTTCGCCGGAAATGGCTGAAGACGCCCCTATCTACGCTTGTCGACTTTCGTCCCCTTGTCGGAAAAGAATGCTTACGGTAAATTGCGACACGGGGTTGCCTCCGTACGATACAGGGGATATGCTGGGACGGTACGTATGTTTGTAGTTACTTGGCCCTAAGTGCATTAGATTACACATCGCCGATAGTCCTCGTGGTTGGATGCCACTCGATCGGTTGTATGCATTGAGCTTTTATGGCTATTGTTGGTGGTGGCGCTGGAGATTAATTTAGTGACGGCACTTTGCCGTTGCTTTCAAGCTCTCCTATAGGGGGCCTTTGATCAGCGAGGTCAAAGGTTTTGGGGTGGTATCCCCCCATCATCCTCCCGCACAGATTTTACCCACGCCGCCGTCCCCTTAGTCCCGGCATGGGACTCGGATGGAAGCGTGAGGAGGGATTGTTTATGCCTTTTTCTAGTTCACATTCCGGTCACATCACCCACATTTCGCCATCCGATGCCCGTCGGGAGATAGTTCGGGGCCGCTTATCAGAATATGCTGAGGGGTTTTTTATGTAGCTTACCCTGACGCGGAAGACAAGACCGACGCAGCGCGAAATGCTATTAGACGCTTTATTCGCGAGGAAGCCCAATGGAACCAAACCACGCGCCCCATACGCCAGATGCAATATCGCCAATGGCAAGAAGCACTGGCTCGTCAAGCACATGTTGAAGGCAAAGCCCAGCGGGCCTTGGCTCAGCGGCATACGGAGCATTTCCAGGAAATTTTGGACATACGGGGCTTGGATCCCAGTATCCCGCTTCATGCCTTGTGGCTGCCCCGGCCCGCCAAGCCTCCGCGCAGCGTGGCTCATGGATGGGGGAATGCCCCGGTGGGAGCCAAATCCCAAGAATAGGAGAGGACACGCCGGGAACGCTCTCGCCCATCTGCGGGCGTGTTTTTTTATACGGAGAAAGGGATGAGATGATGAATATACGTCGAATGTACGTCACTGTTCCGTTTGGACCATTTTGGGGCGGTTCTTTAAGGACGCAGGATAAGGGGGGACTTCACACCATACGCGCTAACTTATGGGGTAGAATCGTAATGAAGGTGCCGTTTCCGGGGTCGTTCGTATCGATGATGTTTCCAGCGCTGAGCGGACCGAGTCCCATCGTAAATATCCAGGAATCCTTGGACGATGTGGCATAGGTCATTCCCGATCATTGGGGTATACCGCCAGGCGGGCGCGGGATGTCGGCTTGGAGGGGATATCCGTAGGGAAAAAAAGACCGGTCGGGATTCTGGAGGGCATCGACCATTAGGGCCCCGAGGACTTTCGCTAACAGATAGGTCTGGGCGAGTTTCGGGTCAAAGGCCCGTAAGTGATCGAGGTGAAGGAGACTTTTCAAGCCTTTGAAGGCGCACTCGATTTGCCACCGGAGGCGATACCGTTCCAAAATTTCGGTCGCCAACGCAACAGCGTCGGGTCAGGGGGCCAAGATCAGAATATAATGGGCCGCTTCCAATGTGGCGGCGGTACCGTATGCCCATGGCGCCGAGCTGCTTGGCGAGCTTGGCGGCGACTGGCTCCCTCACCTCGTAATCACCCAGGTTGTTCGCTAAGGAATCGCTTCCGGATAGCTTGGCAAAATTCCTTTACGTTTCGAACATAAATTTTAAAGTTTTTAACGAGATCGAGATAAAGTTAGCGCGTATGGACCCCCCCGAAAGGGGCCGGGTGAGCGGTTGTCATTTTTTAGCGTTCAACCATTTCGGTACGACCACACCGATACCCATAATCAGAACCCCGCCAAATAGCGCGAGCGGCAGAAGATGGGTGGTCGTGCCAAGAAGAATGCATAAGCATCCTCCTACCCCCCCAGCTCCGTAATATCCATAATCGCGATTGTCGAGTCATCGGATAGTCCCCCTATCTCATCATATAGGGATCCCGATAGTCTGAAAAGAAAACATGTCAATGTGGCTATTTTATCCAGCCTGTTATTTTGGCGCGTATATCGGCTGTACCCCCGATTCGGTAGAGCGATCCCATTGATATTATCCATTATATGGCTATTTAACCGTGAGAAATTCCGTTTTGTTGGCGGGACCCCTTGGTTACTGTGGGTGTGACTTTGATCACGGACTGGAAATAGCCGCATACCCATCATGTAGGAGAGGAAATCCCGAAGATTATAAGGAGCCAATGGCAATGACCATCTATACACGGCGTGGAGATACGGGAAAAACCCGCGTTATTGGCAGTATCAGGCGGTATAAGGATGACGCCAGAGTACAGGCTTACGGCACCGTCGACGAAGCCGGGGCGCTGATTGGTGTGGCCATCAGTGTGCTGGGGGTCAACGAATCCATGACGGACGTCGTAGGCGTCCTGGCTGATGTTCAACAGATGTTATGGGACGTGGGGGCCGATTTGGCCCGCGTGGATAATCCGCGCCATCCCTACCAAACTCCTGAGAATGCGGCGGAGATCGTAGAACGGTTGATAGATCACTACCAAGAAGAAGTGCCGCCGATCTCCAAGTTTATCATTCGGGGTGGAAGCCCGGGCGGAGCCTTGCTCCACTTATCATGCACGGTCATCCGGCGCGCTGAGCGGGATGTGGTGCATTTGGAGCAATTGGAAACGATTCATCCTCCGGTATTGGTTTATTTGAATCGGTTGTCCGATTTGCTCTTTGTGTTGGGGCGGGTTATCAATTTCCGCTCGGGAGCCGGTGAAACCGAGTATGCCCACAGCGCAAGGGTGTTTCGGTAGCCTAGCCCGTTGAATGGTCACGGTGTTCCCATGACAGGGCGTTAACAGCGTACGCCCTTCGATACTGTCCGGCGGGGTTTTTGCTCTCTGCTTGTCAAAAAACCCATGAGTTTTGTCCCATAGGTCCTGAGTTTGAGCCGTCACCTGAGCGCTCCATTC
>JAKADI010000190.1 GCA_021820675.1 Bacillota bacterium
TTTTCACCCGCGATGATGGCCCAGGTGCGCGCCGGGACTCAAGAATTCAAACGGGCCTTTGCCGAATCGATGAGTCGTCATCTGGTGACATTGGGAGAGTTAAGACCTGCTTCGTACGAAAAGGGCCCTACAGAGGTGATGCATGGATTGGCTCAATTTTTTGCTCAGGAGATGGGCGCGGAGCGTCAAGCACTTCCGTGGAACCGGTGGGAAGGAGTCTTCGCCCAAGTCGGGCGAAGACTCACGCGTTCCGCATGGCTTCATGCCCGAGGCTATAGGCCGCCTTACCATCAAGTGAAAGTTCGCGAAGGGATCTATTTGCGCCAACCCCGGGAAGAGGCCTTTAGCGGCATTATTGCTGAAGTGGATACGGAGAACAAAATGCTGACGGGGTTGTGGAACAGTCCTCGGGCCCTTCCTCTGCCGCTCCGAGCCCAGACACTGGTCGATTATGTTCCCGACCTGGAGTTCCGGCGCGTTCTGGGGCAATTACTCGATGTTCCCTTGTCCAATTCATCGAGTATCGTAACCTCTTAATCTTTTTCAAAGCATTTGCAGGCGACATAAAGCGTTAGGTCAATCGGTCATTGCCCAGCGCACGAGATGTCCATTTTCATCACAAGGAGGAGATGACGCATGGCCATAGCACCCAGGTCCCGCTGGAAGGTGGTAGAAGAGTTGTGGTATGATGCCCACCACCAATGGGCGAGGCAAGACGATGTATTATGGACGCTTGGGATCAGTGATTATACTCAGGATACGGCTGGCGATATTCTCTATATCGCCCTTCCTGAACCGGGAACGGTATTAGAGAAAGGTCAGCCTTTCGGCAGTCTGGAATCGGGGAAATGGGTTGGGCAGCTGTACGCTCCTTTTGACGGCGTGGTCATTGCGGCCAATGAGCAAGTACGAGAGCGTCCGGGGATGTTAAATCACGACCCTTATGGCCGGGGATGGATAGTCAAAGTGAAGGCTCAGGGCCCGGCTCCCCGGAGCGATTTGCTGAGTGGCGAGGAGTACCGCCGAAGATTAGAGGATTTGGAGGAACGCTGATGGCCGAGTCCTGGCGTTTATTGGACCCGGGGCCCCTTCCTGCGTGGAAGCAAATGGCACTGGACAAAGTGGTGATTGAAGCCAGGGCTCGCGATCTGGTACCCAACACCTTGCGCTTTATGGAATTTTCTCCGCACACCGCCTTGGTCGGATATCATCAGGCAGTGGAGTGGGAAATTGATCGGCCAGAAGCCTCTAGCCTGGGAGTCGAGATTAATCGGCGCATTACGGGCGGCGGGGCGATTTATATGGACGAACGGCAATTAGGCTGGGAATTGTGCGTGAAATTCGATTCCACCCGCCTTATCCGCCCCGACGCGTTATATCCCCAACTCGCCCAGGTGGTCATTGAATCACTGGCGTCATGGGGAATCACCGCGCAGTTCCGTCCGGTTAACGACGTGGAAATCCAGGGCCGCAAGATCTCCGGCACTGGCGGCACCGATTATCATGGGGCGGTGATTTATCAAGGGACTCTATTACGGGATTTCGATGTTGAAATCATGCTGAGGGTATTAAAGCTGCCTATTGAAAAATTGACGGATAAGGTGATCGATTCCTTTCAAAAGCGGTTAATTACCATGCGTGAACTCCTCGGTTATGTCCCCGAAATGACGGCTGTGAAGCACAGCGTCCAAACGGCGTTAATGCGTGTATTGGACGTTGATCTCACCCCCTCGGTATTAACGGAGGACGAACAGCGCGCATGGGAGCATCTGGCCCCTTCCTATCGTGAAAGCGCCTGGATCGATTTGCGTCACATGCCCGAGCTTACCGGCGACTATCCCGTGCATATCTTGACCCATAAGGCACCGGGTGGCTTGATTCGCCTCTTGGTCCAGACCGATGCCCATGGCCGTCATATCCACCGGGCGTTTATTACGGGGGACTTCTTCGTTTATCCTGAATGGGCTCCTTTGGATTTGGAGGCCGCATTAAAAGATGCTCCTGTGTCGCACTCCGCGTTGTCGGCCATTTTAGCCGCGCACTATCAGCAGAATCACACCTATATGGGCGTTGGGGTGACGGATTGGCTTTTGGCCCTGGCCCCTCTTTATGACCACAATCAGGAGGGATCCTTATGAACGAGGAGACAGCCGCCTTAGGGCGAGTAGAACTGCGACCCTTGCAAGACGATACCCGGGAAAGTCCCCACTATGTGATGACATCTTTGGCCGGCGCTATGACGCTAGGTTTTGAAAAAGGGAAATTTGCCCGCGAAGAAACCGTCTTGCGCGGGCTGAACATCTTGATGACGTATCAGGAAAATTGTGTCGCCAATTGTTCGTATTGCGGCGTCTCCCGGGAACGGCGCGTACCCCGTGAAGAAACGACATTTATCCGGGTGAAATGGCCTATCCTGGCCGTGGAGGAATTAATCGAACGCACTGTCAGTGTGCCGCACCAAATGCGCCGGTTGTGTGTGGGGATGCTGGCAAACCGGCAATCATTTGACCACTCCCTGCAAATCATTCGCGAATTTCATGAACGCACGCCCTTATTAATTTCGGGGTTGATTACGGCCTCGCTGATTAAAAAACGGGAAGATCTCGAAAAGATTCGCGACGCTGGAGCCGACCGGGTGGATATCGCGATTGATGCCGCGACCCCCGAACTCTTTGAACAACACCGGGGTCGGCCCGTCAAAGGTCCGCACCGCTGGGATCACTTTTGGTGGGTCACCGAAGAAGCCACGCGCGTATTCGAACCCGGCACCGTGGGCATTCATTTAGTGGCCGGGCTGGGCGAAACTGAACAAGAATTGTTGGAAGCTTGTCAAAGGGCGCAGAACATGGGTGTGGTGACGCACCTCTTTTCCTTTAACCCGGAACCGTCGACGTTGTTGGGGGACCATCCCCAGCCGCCCATCGGCCATTACCGCCGGTGTCAGCTGGGAAGATATTTAATCAATGAATTGGGTGTCCATCTTCACCACTTTGCGTTTAACCCGGCAGGACAAGTGCGGAGTTTTGGCCTGGAACCGAATCTTTTAGAGAGGATTATTGAATCGGGCCGGCCGTTTATGACTTCAGGCTGCCCCGATGAGCATGGGGAGACGGCGTGTAACCGCCCGTACGGCAACGGGAGGCCCAGCGAAAAAATTCGAAACTTTGCCTTTGCCCCGAATCCAGACGATGTCGCGGATATCCGCGCGCAACTGTCCAGTGGCTTAGTCGACGCCGAAGAGGTGCTATTTGACAAAGGCCTTAGGGAGCCCAGGAAGGAGGGGGCGTAACTGAACTGGCAAGCAGAGCCTTTAGAGGAAATGATCGAGCAGGCCAGCCGTCTGTCCCGTCAGCATTTTCCCAGAAATCTCACGGTGTCTGTGCCGAGTCAGAAGCATTACGACACCGAAATCTATCAAAATCGGCGGAAGACTTTTATGACCATGAGTGTGACCGGATCGCATTGCTCGTTGATGTGCGACCACTGTGGCACCAAGGTGTTGGAAACGATGACCATCGCCAATAGTGCTGCGCGGTTTCAAAAAGCGGCGGATCATCTGGTAATGTCAGGAGCCCAGGGGGTATTAATCAGCGGGGGATGTTTAGAGGACGGATCAGTTCCGCTGGAGCGGTTTATGGATGATATCCGCCGTTTGAAGTCTCAAGGATTAACGGTTCTGGTACATACCGGCCTGGTCAAAAGGCCGGTGGCCCGCGCGCTCAAATCCGCCGGCGTCGATCAAATTCTGCTGGATATCATCGGTGACGATGAGACGATCCGGCAAGTCTATCACTTGAACAAAACCACAGAAGCTTACCGTGAGTCTTTGGCCATCTTGCGTCAAGAAGGTTTGCGTGCGGTTCCGCATGTGATTGTGGGTCTGCATTTTGGGCAACTCTTAGGGGAATTTCATGCGCTGGAGATGATTCGCGACGAGGGATGTCATCAGTTGGTGATTGTGGCATTAATGCCTCTTCCCGGGACCAAGATGGCGGATGTTCCCACAGTCTTGGCACAAGATGTGGGGCGGGTGATAGCGAGTGCCCGGATTATGATGCCGACAACGCCCGTGTCATTGGGCTGTGCAAAGCCGGTCGGACCCGAGAAACCCAAGATGGAAATCATGGCGGTGGATGTCGGGGTTCAAAATATTGCCTACCCCTTAAGTGAGACCATCCGCTATGCTAAAGCGTGCGGCTATACGGTTCAGTACCATGAGAAATGCTGTTCTTTGCCTGCCTGAGATTATCCCAGTCCTGGAAGATGATCTGTGCCAGGTCCGAGCGGAAAATAGCGGTAGGGAACATTGGGACCTAGGGAGAAGGACCATTTGACCCCGGAAGATTTTCGGACCTCTTGTTATACTGGCAGTAATCAAGGGGGCGATGAGTGATGAAATGGATGTTCGGGATTTTAGGCTCCATTGTCACGAGTAGCGGACTCTTCTGGTTGTTCCTACAGATATTTCCCCACGGACGCTTTAGTATCGGCCAACAGATGGTCATTGTGTTCATCATGGCCTACGTGATTTGGATTGCCGGGTTTATTGCCGCCGGACTTTACTGGATGGGTCATCGCGGCCCACGACCACGAATTTCTCAAGTGCCTTTACAGAACGTCATCGTTTTTCCAGGCCCCGGGCACACTAAGAAGGGTCCTAAGGTATCATGAAGGCGCATCGTTACAGACACGGAGCGAAGTCCAAATCACCTGGGACTCTGGTTGTCTCCCGGGTGACCTGGACTTCGTCTTCCGCAACATGAGACGCAGCAAGCTTCGTGGCCACGTTCCTTAAATGTGACAAAGAGGGGAGAGTGAGGGTTTCCCTCTCATTGCGACACCATGGAACGGGAGTTTTGGTTATGACGTTTCAGGGATAGCAGTTCCTGGTCATGATGCGTGTGCAATAAGGTGGCGAGAGCCTCTAATCGCGTCAACACCTTCGTAGAGACGATTCCTTCTTGATCGAGCATAAAACGCGCTTCATCAACCCACATGGTCATGAGCTCATGGTCACGGCGAAAGATCTGCAGTGCAGGGACTGCGGGAAAAAGCCAGGTCTCCTCGGCTTGCGCATGGACGAGTTCGCGATCCGTCCAGATGTCAAGAAGAGCCTCTGCGACTTCATAG
>JAKADI010000191.1 GCA_021820675.1 Bacillota bacterium
TCGCCTCCTGAAAAGCCTTCGTTCAGGTAACGGTTGGCAAACTTGGGATCCATGTCAAGAAATTCCATGGTACTATCGAGATTGTCGCGAAATTCCTTTAAGGGGATAGGGCGTCCTTCTTCGCGCTGGGCGTTGATTGCCGTGCGAAGAAAATTAGCTGTGGTAACACCAGAAATTTCACTCGGGTATTGCATTGCTAAGAATAGCCCCGCGCGTGCCCGAGCATCAGTTTTCATCGCTAGGACATCTTGGCCGTCCAATAAAATTTCGCCATTCGTGATATGATAATGAGGATGGCCCATTAGGGTTTGAGCCAGCGAGGTTTTGCCTGTCCCGTTGGGACCCATGACGGCATGAATTTCACCGCCCTTCACAGTCAAGTTAACCCCTTTAAGAATAGGCTTGTCGTCAATGGTGACATGTAAATCTCTGATTTCCAGCACTGGTGCGGACATGAGACCCCTCCTGATTCATTTCCGAGTAATTTACTCCGTATTTATATTTAGTGTATTCCACTCAGTGTAAAAGTCAACCGTCAAAAGATTTTTCGAAAACTTGATAGACCTGTCTGGCGGGGCAATGAATGACATAAATAAAGTTCAGGACTAGCACTTATGGAAGAGCATATAACATCTGAATAACGCATGATATACTGAATGAAAATAGAGGAAGGGAGGTCAGTGGATGATAAAATTGTTGCAGCCGCGCCTTTTTCTTACCTCTGTTTTCGATTTGGATTTGGCCCGTTTACGCGAGAGAGGCGTACACGGACTGATAATGGATCTGGATAATACCCTGGTAGGTTGGAATCGGCCGGATTTGAGTCGTGAACTGAAGGTGTGGTTTCAAGAGGTTCGGGATCATGGATTCAAAATGTGTATTGTGTCCAATAACTTGACGGATCGCGTGGAACAATTTGCGGAAAAAGTCGGGGTGATGGCGATTCCGAAAGCGGCAAAACCGCGTCGTCGTTCATTTCGTTTGGCAATGAGACGAATGGGAACAACGCGTCATACTACGGCTGTGATCGGTGACCAAGTTTTTACCGATATTTTGGGCGGGAACCGTTTAAGGTTGTTTACGATTCTGGTCCACCCTATTGATGCTCGCGAATATTGGACGACACGGTTGGTACGGAAAGTGGAACGATATGTCGTCAGACGGCCGCATTTACCACAAAGTTTTTCACGGTAGGACACGAGTCGACACGTTTTGTAAGAGTCTCCCGCTAGGATAAATCTTAGTGAATTTAAGGGGGACTTGACATGGTACACCGCGTGGGCACATTGCTGAGAAACCCGGAACTTGACGAAATAATTCGGCTGATGTTCTGGCCATATCGTATACGGTGCGTATCAGGGAAGTGGATGTCGAGAGGTCAGTGGGACAGTCGGATCGGCTGCATGATTGTAGACTGGTTTCAGTGCACATCCAGTGAGCGCCGCGCTGTCCTTGCATGGGAGCAACAGTCCTCCCTTATGCTAATAGATATATCAGGCATATTGTCGTTATCATTTCGGACCAACCGGCGGATTTTTAAGCCGCCGTTCTATTGGGATGGACTAGTGGATGAAGTGGTGCGTCACATCGGCGTTGTCGATCATCAAAAACGTGTGGTTCAGCAGATTTTGTAGTGGCCTGGTTCGGCGGTGGATGAGATGGAACTGCGTCGTCTGAAATTTCAGCCATGGGTTCGCCGTAAACAGCATCTTCGAAGGAATTGAGTGCATGGGACAACGTCGCGGCTAAAGTAGGACCTTGGCGTATGGGTTGTGAATTTTTCTGTTTGCCGGAGGGTCGAAGTTTTGCGTTCTGGGCCGGGATAGTCGCTTCGATAATCAATTAACCGATCGTGGAGATGTGACACAACGTTATGGAATTATTTGCATTTTTCGGCCGGCCGATTCACCATTCTTTGTCTCCTCAAATGCATAATGCCGCGTTTAAGTATTCCGATCGACCAGCGTTTTATTTTCCTGTAGAGTGTTCTCCAGCGGAACTGTCTTATCGATTGGATGCCTTTCGCCAATTAAACGGACGGGGAGCGAATCTTACGAGGCCGTTGAAGGAACTCATTATACCGCATTTACGGGAGAAGACTCCTTGGGTGGAGAAAACTCAAGCCGCCAATGTGGTGGCATGGCAGGAGGATGGGTGGATTGGTGATAATACAGATGTTCAAGCGTTAGTGGCGGCGATTCCCCCCGCCGCGCTAAGCCATTTTGGAGGCGTGGCATGGGTCTTGGGCCAAGGCGGCGCGGCGCGTGCCAGTACGGTTGCTTTGCAGGAGAGAGGATATGATGTTGTCGTATTCGGGCGGGCATCGACAAGACCGGTATGGCACGATCGCTGGGAGAGGTGGAACTACTCGAAATTCCTTCAGCCTCAGTGCGACGTGTTCGTCAATGCCACCCCTATTGGCCAAATGGGAGAAGCGCGCTGGCCTATTGAACCGCAGTTTGATGTGCACACGGTCGTCGTGGACTGGGTTTATCGGCCTAACATAACGCCACTGGTGGAAAAGGGCCGACAAGTTGGGTGTACCGTAGTGGATGGGTTGAGTTTATTGATTGAGCAGGCGGTATTTTCCTGGAAGCTGTGGTTTGGTTATAATGGCCCCTATCATGTGATGAAGAAAGCCGTGCAAGATTTCCATGATGACTAATCTGGTCGCGAATTTGTGGCCGTCTTGCGGCATTGCCGGAATTATGGCGATTACGGCTTCGTATTGGGGGATGACACTGAAGGTGTCGTGGCGTTCTCGTGTACTGGTCGCATGTATTATCGTTGTCCTAAGCGGCCTATTTTCCTGGTATGACGGTAATTGGACGAAGGTAGACGACGTTTATGTGGGATTATGGACAGTAGTCGCCTACATAGATTGGAAAGAGCAGATTATACCCAACCGCTGGGTTATCGGGACGTTGACATGGCGGATGATAACGATGTCGTGGGTCCCACCTTTAGTGGCTTCCAGTATAGCTACGGGATTAGGACTTTTGGGATTTTACTTTCTTGTTCATTTTGTGACACGTGGTGGACTGGGCATGGGTGACGTCAAGTTTAGTGGATCCCAGGGTATGGCTTTAGGGTGGCCACAAGGCTTACTGGCCTCGGTTATCGGGTTGTGGGCAGCCGGTCTGTTTTCTCTGATTTTACTCCTCGTCTTTCGCCGATCACGGTCCCAAACGATTGCATTAGGTCCTTTTTTGGTTATGGGAGGCTTTGCCGGGCTCTTGGGGATACTCCACTAATTCTCAAGCATCAAGCCCCCCACAGGTTTTGAACCGGGCGATACGTGGGGTGTGGACGAAGAAAGTCATGCAGATTGGTGAAAGGATGAGAGATATGGCATTGTGGCACTTCATGACAGCGGGGGAATCGCATGGCCCGGGTCTTGTAGGCATTGTCGATGGGGTTCCGGCGGGAGTGCCGGTTACCAGTGATATTGTTAATCAGGATTTGGCACGGCGCCAGAAAGGTTACGGACGTGGCGGGCGGATGGCCATTGAAAAAGACCAAGTAGAATTCTTTGGCGGAGTTCGTCACGGAAAAACCATGGGCAGCCCTGTGGCATTATTGGTGAAAAACCGGGATTTTGTCAATTGGCAAGAGTCGATGGATCCGGGTGAAGGGAAAGCGGACCGGGTCATCACGCGCCCACGTCCCGGACATGCAGACCTCGTAGGAGGAATCAAATATCAACACCGTGACCTGCGTAATGTTTTGGAGCGGGCATCTGCTCGGGAAACAACGATGCGCGTGGCATTAGGGGCTGTAGCGCGTAGCTTTTTACGGGAACTGGGCGTGGAAGTGAGAGGCCACGTTATCAGCATCGGCGATGTTCGGGCGCCATACCAAGACTACACCTTGGAACAAATTGTGGCGGCAGAAACTTCCCCGGTACGCACGGTGGATCCCAGCACGGAAACAGCGATGACCGCGGCGATTGACCGTGCCAAGGAGGACGGTGATACCTTAGGCGGTGTATTTGAGATTAAGGCGTTCGGCCTTCCGGTTGGATTAGGGAGTTATGCGCAGTGGAATCGACGCCTTGAAGGGCAATTGGCGCAATCTCTCTTAAGTATTCCCGCGATGAAAGCGGTTGAGGTAGGGACAGGTATGGCTCAAGCAGATGTACCAGGCTCCGAAGTGCACGATGCAATTTGGTGGGAGAAGGCGCAAGGCTTTACGAGATTGAGCAATCGCGCGGGCGGCATCGAGGGGGGAATCACGACGGGAATGCCGATGGTCGTTCGGGTTGCCATGAAACCTTTATCCACCTTACTTTCTCCTTTGGGGTCTTACGATATCGAAACCAAAGAGCCTTTTCTTGCGCAAGTTGAGCGTTCTGATGTGACGGCTGTCCCTGCAGCTGTGGTGGTTGGTGAAGCGATGGTCCTCCATGTCTTGGCTAATGCCATATTGGAGAAATTTGGTGGTGACAGTTTGTCTGAAATTGCTCAGCGAATTCGGGCCTGGGATCGATATGTCAGGGAATACTAGGCCCCATCTGGTGTTGATCGGCATGATGGGCAGTGGTAAATCGACAGTTGGCCGACTGTTGGCAGATGCTTTGGATTGGCCCTTTTATGATCTCGATGAGCAAATTGAAATACAAGCCCATATGACGGTTGGTCAAATTTTTCAAACCTATGGGGAGAAGACGTTTCGGCAATGGGAAATTCAGACCTTAGCGCTTGTGTTAAGCTATTCGCCTGCCATAGTCTTGGCCTTGGGCGGAGGAACTTTACTTGACGAACAGACACACAAGATGGTCAACGGGCACTATATCATTTGGCTTGACGCACCCAGCAAGGACTTGTGGCTCCGGGTGAAGGATTCCGCAAGGCCGTTAGCGCAACAAGGAATGGAGGCTTTTGATCGTCTTCATCAAGAACGCCGCGCCACCTATGAAAAATTAGCGTCCGTGCATATTACGTGCGTGGACGAACCTGACAAAGTAGTCGAGGCGATTGTGCAGAAAATAAGGAGCGACGGGAATGCATGAGGAAATTCGGATTGAATCCAAAAGTTACCAAACGTCTCAGGTGATAATTGGCCACGGGGTCCTTGAGACGTGGCCATGGGCGAACTGGATCTCTTCCCAGACTCCCGT
>JAKADI010000192.1 GCA_021820675.1 Bacillota bacterium
ACTCATATATTTTAAATTTACCCACGAATAATTTCTTCGACACTATTCATATACTTTGTTAAATTTTTGTTTCATCATGATAAAATGTACCCAGTAAAATTATCCACTGCAAGGAGGGATGGAAAGATGGCTGATTCTCAAGGTATGAACATCATGTTGCTGTCCGGCGATTATGCCAAACTGCACGCAGCGGCCATGTTAACAGTTGTCGCCGCAAGTTACGGTAAACCGGTCAAAATCTTTGTGAGCATGGAAGCCTTACCCGCATTTCACAAAGATCCAGCAACGTCTTCGCAAATCAGCAAGGGACCCGTCGCTCAAGCGATTGTAGAAGCGGGAGGCGATTCCTTTATGGATTTGTTCCGCCAGGCAAAAGACTTCGGAGACGTAACCCTGTATGCGTGTGGAATGGTGATGGACATCTACCACTGGAAGTTGGACGACCTAGCCGATATCTTTGACGATACTCTGGGGGTGGCGGGATTTTTGGCGAAAGTTGAAGGGGAAGACACTTATACCTTTTAGGTGCTGAAAACGCTATAGAGAAGGTGAGTGAACACAATGGCCGATGAAGTCAAGATTGTTGATGCCCGCGGATCGTTTTGTCCGGGACCTTTGATGGAACTCATTAAAGGAATTCGCCAAGAACCCGTAGGGACCGTTTTGGAAGTGTGGTCTTCGGATTCCGGTTCTGCCAAGGATATCCCCGAATGGGTTAGGCGAGCAGGGCACGAACTGATCCAAAATATTGAAGAGGCCGGCATTTACAAAGTGCAAGTGAAGAAAACCCGGTAGCCGCACAACCGATGACATTAAGAAGAAAAATGGGGTTTGAGGTCCTTTTTGTCGGATCATCCTAACTGACTATATGCGCCATGGGGAGAGAGGACAATGCAGAAAGTTGTCATTTTAGGCGGTGGCGTCGGGGGTACGATCGTCGCCAATCAAGTTGCCCGCCAAATGGGTACCGAATTAAAACACGGTGACATAGAGATCACGGTCATATCCGAATCCCACGATCATGTCTATCAACCGATGTTTCTATATTTGGCTTTTGACCAGGTTGTTCCGTCCGAAGCCAAAAAGCCTGAACGCGACATCCTTGACCGTCATGTCAAACTGGTCGAAGCAACGGCTGACCGGATTGACCGCGACGCCAAAGCCATTGTCATGGCTGATGGAACCACGATTGACTATGATTATTTAGTTATTGCCACGGGAAGCCGCCCCTCTCCTGAACAAATTGACGGACTTCCCGAGGGAGGTCACATTTTTTATACCGAGGAAGGAGCAATAAAACTCCGACAGGCTTTACACGACTTTGATGGAGGACGCATCGTCGTGACGGTGGGTGTCCCCCATAAGTGCCCAGTCGCTCCCTTGGAATTTACCTTCATGGTACAAGAATGGGCTCATTCCAGAGGAATTGGGGACAAAACAGAGGTTGTGTATACGTATCCCATTGGCCGTCTGCATTCCCTTGAACCGGTTGCGAAGTGGGCCGGTCCCGTTTTCGAGGAACGGCATATCGAATCACACATCTTCTTCAATCCCGAAAAAGTCGATCCCACCCAAAAAACCATCACCAGTCTGGAAGGGGAAACCCTCAACTATGATTTGCTGGTAGCCATCCCGCCGCACACGGGCCAAGATGTCATTGGCCGGTCGAAACTAGGAGATGGTGGAAACTGGGTGCCTACTAACCGCCATACGCTACGCATGGAGGGCTCGCAGAATATTTTTGTTTTGGGAGATGCGACTAATCTCCCGATAAGCAAAGCGGGATCTACGGCGCACTTCGAAGCGGACATCGTTGCTGCCAATCTCATCAATCTTCTTCGCGGCGGTCTCGGCTCCATGCAGTACGACGGCAAAGTCTTTTGTTTTATCGAGACAGGTATGAAAACCGCAACTTACATCACCTTCGATTACACGACACCGCCCAACCCGCCGGCTCCTACGGAAATGATTCATCTCTACAAACTCGCCTATAATCGAATGTACTGGCTAACTCCGGCAGGTCTTCTTTAGGTGGACGGCAAATTTTTACGTTAAGGAGGCCCGCTATGGCAACAATACAGGTTTCCAGCGAAACTCTCGGGGAATGGACAGCATTATTGACGGCTTTAAGGGATAGTGCCACGCCAGCCATGGCTGAACGCATCGGCACGATGCTCTCCACGTTGGGCCAATTGACTGAGCGTGTTTCAGAACCGGCGGCTATGGACATATTAGAAACAATAATCGAGAAGCATGACGCGCTCACAACGTCGCTGGAGCAGTTGGAACGTTGGCAACAAGATGGTACTTGGACTGCCCTGACAGACTTCGCATCCCTCTTCACGGCCGTAAAAAATTCGGCTACACCGCCTATGGCAGAACGGATCGGAACATTATTGACCCAGTTAGGCAAACTTGCCAATAAGGTTGCAAAGACTGATGCTCTGCCGCTTTTAGACAATCTGTTGGATAATCAGTCAGAACTGTTAGCCATCATGGACCAACTCATATCATGGCAACATTCCGGAACCTGGGACGCTATCGTGGAATTCACTTCGCTCATGAAAGCCTTACAGGATTCTGTAAGTCCTCAGATGAGCGAACGCGTTGCGCAGCTTGCGCAACAAGCAGGTAGGGGCATGAACCAGATGATGGACTCAGGAGTTGTAGATTTAACAGCCGACATGATAAGCCAACTGACCGATGCCTTTAACGAAGCGCAGGCGGATTCCCGTAAAGTCACGTTGGGCACGATGCTGCGGGCCATCAAAGATCCGGACATCCAAATCAGTTTGAAAACACTTATGGGTTTACTGCATCGCCTTCCTGGAATTCTCGACAGCTTGACCCATTAACCAGAGGCCCACCCTTCGTGGGCCTTAGTCTGACTTCAACACGAGCAGCAGTTTGTTGGTGGATGCTACTGCCATTTAAGGTTGTCCAGACTCCAAGACCGGCAGCGTCATAATAATCAGTGCACCGCCCCCGGGGTCATTCATCGCACGCACTCGTCCTTGATGCTGCTCCATTACCTCGTGAACAATTGAGAGGCCGAGGCCGCTTGATCCGCGGCGTGCCTTATCACCCGTCACGAACCGCTCAAAGACATGATCGAGCATATCAGGCGGAATCCCCGGCCCTTCATCTTTGACCACAACGGAAATTTCGCCCGCTTCCTCGCTGAAAAGCGTGTCAATGGTGATGGGAGTATCAGGTGGAGCCCATTTCGCCGCATTATCGATCACATTAATCAGGGCCTCAACTAAATAATCTTCTACGGCTAAGATCACTGCGTCGTCACGTTGTCGCCATATTAAAGGATGATGACTTTCCTCAGATAACGGTGTAACCCGCTCTAAAGTCGTTTCAATCCACGTTGAAACAAGCACGGGGCTTTTACTGCCAATGCCGCTTTGAATGCGCGTAGCGGCTAAAAGACGGTCGACCAGCCGTTTTAGCCGCAGGGTTTCCTCCCAGGCCACGTCGACGGCCCGGTCCAATCCTGGGCCCTCTACCATATGATCTCGAATGGCTTCCAAAAATCCCCGAATGGACGTCAGGGGCGTCCTGAGATCATGGGCAACGTGAGCCAAGAGCGTATCACGCACCTCGGCCTCTTTTCGCAACTGCACCATTTGTAGATCAATCCGGTCGCTCATTCGATTAAATTCTTGGGCGAGATCACGGACCTCTTGAGGCCCCTCCACCGTCGCATGAGTTTGTTCCTGGTCGTTGACACGCCCCATATTGGATACTGTGTGACGAAGCGATAATAAAGGACGCGTGAGTCGTTTTGAAAATCCATAGGCTAAAATCGCTGCCATAACGATCGATGCCAATTCGCCCACTAACAGTAATTCGGTCAACGACGAGGCCGTCTTGTTAGAACTACTTAGGGGAGCTTCAAGAAATACGCCGCCCGCAACCTGCCCATTGATGATCACGGGAATGCCCGCCGTTGCCTCGGGGCGGCGATTCCCACCCTCTAAAACACCTTGAAATTCCTGGCCGTTAATCAGAACATGTGCCAAAACGCTACGTGACCAAGGCGCCGGGGGGAGCTTACTATTTCCCGTCGCAAAAATAATCTCCCCGGTGTTGTCCAGGACATACACACGGTCATTGAGCGTCCCCTGCACCATATGAATTAAATAGGCGGCATAGGGACGGTATAAAGTACCCGAAAAATACCCCTCCATGACCCGGGAGAGCGTTTGTCCTTGCTGTACCAAACTTTTAATCTGGGAACTGACAAGATAGTTGCGAAAGGTAATATTCGAAATGCCTAGGGCAATTCCCAACACCATAATCGCAACCGCAACGTGACTGATAATGAGTCTTGAGGTGAGGCTCGTCTGCGTCCGGGACCATAATCGCCGTAACACTATTGCTCACGCGGCTGGGGTTTAAAACGGTATCCCTGACCCCACACCGTTTCGATATATTGATAAGTAGACGGTGTCTTCAACAATTTTTGCCGAAGACGGGTAATGTGCACGTCCACGGTCCGACCGTCTCCTTCAAAATCAAATCCCCATACACGGTCAAGCAGTTGGTCCCGGCTAAAGACTTGCTGAGGATGACTTGCGAGAAAACACAATAAGTCAAATTCCCTGGGCGTCAGCGTCAATGCTTCGCCCCCTGCTGTCGCAAAGCGCTGCGATACGTCCAGCATTAATCCAGGGAATCGGATGATCTCCAGATTTTCGGGCGTCAACGGACTGTGAGCCCGGCGCAGAACCGCTTTGATTCTGGCTACCAGTTCTTTAGGGCTAAACGGCTTAATTAAGTAGTCATCCGCTCCTTGCTCCAAGCCCGCTATCCGGTCTTCCTCATCACCCACTGCGGTCAGCATAACCACCGGGAGCCAGACTTGCCGGCCCCGAATAGTCTTTAAAACATCAAATCCGTCAATGCCCGGGAACATAATATCGAGCACCACTAAATCCACATCTTGCTGTTCTAATTTTCTCAAGGCATTGGGTCCATCGGCGGCTTCAGTCACTTCAAAACCCGCACTTTGAAGGTACAGTCGGCACAATTCGCGAATGTGGTCTTCGTCATCAACCAGCAAAATAACGGATTTAGTGTCGGTCGTTTCC
>JAKADI010000193.1 GCA_021820675.1 Bacillota bacterium
CGTGAACTCTTTAGCCCCATGTATCGCAAGCGGACTATCGTCATGGCGCTCGTGTTTGGCCTGAATTGTCTGGCCGGCCCGGTCACGACGCTCGGGGTGCCTTATATCCTTCGTTATGGGGGCCTCATGACGGTCCAATCGTCTTTGCTTTTTTCCCTGAGCGTCTACGCCGTGGATCTTTTAGGGGTTTTCACGGGATTTCTGCTCATTGACCGATGGCAACGCCGAAGTCTCGCTTACTTGTCCATTGGTGGTGCGGGAACGTTGGCCGTGGTCATCGGCATTACGGGATTTCACACCGGGTCTTGGCTTATCATTCTTTATCTGCTGTTGGCTTATACGCTGTGGTCCGGTTCAGCCTTGCTGGTGTGGGTGTGGGCTTCGGAATTGTTTCCTACCCGCATTCGCGGAACCGGGCAAGGTTTTTGCAATGCGACGTGTCGGGTGGCCATTGCGGCGAACACCTTTTTGGTACCGATTGGTATCGCAGGGCTGGGGATTCAAGATGTGATGATTGCCTTTGCGGTGCCACTCTACATTATGCTCGCGCTGGTTGCGAGTAATAGCGTGTTTAATACGACCGGAAAAACATTAGAGGAGATTGCCGAATAGCGGCAGGTCGTAATGATAAGGGGGCATGCGTGAGATGACGCAAGAAGTCGCGATCATAACAGGAGCAGCCAGGGGCATTGGACGCGCGATTGCACAAAACTTGGCAGGAGCGGGATATGCTGTGGTAATCAATGACGTATTAAGTTTGACCGATACGGTCAATGCCCTGACCAGGACCAGTGCGGGAACAAAAGCCATTGCGATTGAGGGGGATGTTCTGAACGCTTCCATTCGTCAAAAGATGGTGGAAGCGGCTCAAACTGCCGGATCTGTGGCGGCGTTAGTGAATAACGCGTTTCAAGAGGTCCGTGGTTCCTTTCTGGACCTGTCGGATGACGACTGGATGCATACGTGGTCAGCGACGTTCCAAAGTGCGGTGAGGATGAGCCGCGCGGTGCTACCTCTGATGCGTGCCCGCAATCAAGGAAGTATTGTTAATGTGTCGTCGGTTCACGCTGTGGGGGCCGGGGAATATTTTGCTCCGTATGACACTGCCAAGGCCGCCATGAATGCCTTAACGCGCTCCTTAGCCCTGGAGTTTGGCCCCGATGGAATCCGGGTCAATGCGGTGATGCCCGGGCTGATTATTACGGAGCGCAATCGGGAACGCTGGGAAACTCAACCTGATGAATACCAAGCCGTGCAGTGCGCGTATCCTCTGCGGCGGGCTGGTCATCCCGAGGAAGTTGCCGACGTCGTGGGGTTCTTAGTTTCCGAGGCTGCACGTTTTGTGACCGGGGCGGCGATTCCGGTAGATGGGGGACTCTTGGCGGGGCTGAGCGAGACAACGGCATTATGGATGGTGCAGAACCGCGAACAACACGATGTTTAAGAAGCGAGGTGGGGTGGATTTGATTGTGACGTCGATCCAGACCTATCGGGTGGCCGTGGCCCATGAGGTCTGGCTATGGGTTGCCGTTCAGACGGACCAAGGCATTGTCGGATGGGGCGAGATGTCGGATAGTGGCGATGACGAGGGCGTGGCCCATCGCATAGACCGATGGACTGACAAATTAACGGGTCGAGATCCGCGGATGGTTAGTGCCATCACGGCGACTTTACGGACTCGCCCTTATCCTCGTCAAGCGGTCAGCCGTTTGGAATCCACGGCGATCAGCGGGATTAACCAAGCGCTGTGGGACATTCTAGGACAAGTTCTGGGGGTGCCTTTGTTCCAATTATGGGGGGGAACAGAAATCCGCGCGGTGCCCCTTTACGCTAATCTGAACCGGAGCTTGCGTCAACGGCGGAGCCCGGAGGCTTTTCTACAAGCGGCGCAGATAGCGGCCGATTCCGGCTTTGCTATCGTAAAATGTACGCCGTTTGACGAAATGATTCCACACGACACAGGGGCGGCGTTGTCACCGGGGCTCGAACGGTTACACGCTGTGGCCCAAGTGATCCCCATGCACGGAATTGCTATCGATTGCCATCAACGTTTCCATCCGACGACGTTGGCTCAATTTTTGGCCACATTGAACCCCTCGGAGCCCCCATATTGGGTGGAAGATGCGCTGGCGCCCGTGTATTGGCGGGAGAGTGGGCGTTGGCGACAACAATATCCGCATATTCGTTGGGCGAGTGGAGAGACGGCCAATAGTCTGGAAGAACTGCTCGACCTCTTGGAAAGCCAGAGTGTGGATGTGTTGATGCCCGACGTCAAGCATGTGGGGGGGCTTGAGATGGCGCAGAGCATCATGGCAGTGGCCCATGCTCGTTCCTGCTGGGTCTCATACCATAATCCCTCAGGGCCCATTGCCACAGCATTTTCGGCTCATCTTTCCGCCCTCGACACGCGGATGTTGCCGATGGAGTATCCATGGGGTGCGGCCCGTGAACGCGCACAAGCCGTCGAACCGGCCGAGAATATTAGCGAGGGCCTATACCGTTTACCCATGGGGTCTGGTTTAGGTGTCGTCCCTCGACATGAATTTTTGGCTCAGTATGCATCGCGTTGGCAGCAGGGGGTATGGGTTGCTTTAAAAGGTTAGCGCATTCCGTAATTAGAGGAGGGTCACTATGTATCAAATCGAATGGCTAGCGATTGGTCAAACTCAAGTGCCGGCCCAGATTCTTTTTCATTTAGGTCCCAGCGACCGTCTGTTGCCAGTTACTGCCTATGCCATGCTCCTGACGGGACCGGATGGACGCTATCACCTCGTCGATACCGGTGTGCGTTCGACCGCAGAAATTAATGCCGGCCGGCCTGCGGAACGTCACTGGTCGGTTGATCCCGATAAGACGCTGTTGCGCCAATTGGCACAGCGCGGTATTGCCCCCGAAGCGGTGGCTACGGTGATCTTAACTCATCTTCATTATGACCACTGCTCTCAAGTGCCCCTTTTTCCTCAGGCCGATCTTGTTCTCAGTCTTCGGGAGTGGCTGTCGGTGGTGGCGCCCCAAGACCCCGAACTTTTACGGTTTACACGCTACCCGCGCGATGTCTACGCATGGATGGTGGATAAGGGATGGCCTCGGCTTCGGCTTGTAGAGGATGGCGAGGAAGTGTTGCCGGGGATGGTGGCTTGGGTTTTAGGCGGTCACACCCCCGGTAGCACGGCTTACCGGGTAGACACCGCCGCGGGAGCGGTGGTCCTCGCCGGTGACTTTGTGAATACGTATACGAATTGGAACGCGGGCCATCCGCCCGGACTCTTGGTGTCCCTTGAGGAGTGGTACCGCGGGTATCGCCGACTGCGGCATGCGGATGCGCTGATCATTCCCTCCCATGATCCGGCCGTCATGGCACGATACCCTGACGGGGTTATCATTCCCGGCGAAGTCGAGAATGCGCCTAGAGAGGAGTGATGGCATGGGTTCGGAGACTTCCTCGTCCGGCATTGAGCAATTGGATGTCAAGCCCATGTCCAGTCTGCAACGCCGCGCGGTGATTTTAGTGGCTCTAGGGGAATTTGTCGATGGCTATGATCTTTTAGTGATTGGCGCGGCTTTAATCGTTTTAAAACCTGCATTTCACTTGAGTGCGGCGGACACCGGATTGTTGGGGGCCGCCTCGTTCTTAGGGGCCATGATCGGACTGGTGATTTTTGGGGATTTGTCTGACCGCGTGGGGCGACGCGCCATCTTCGTGATCAACCTCCTGTTCTTTGTGGTGTTTTCGGTTGTCTCCGCGTTTATAGGCAATACGGTGGAACTTTTTATTGCCCGGTTTCTCGTGGGGGTGGGCATTGGTATGGACATTCCGACGAGCACCGCGTATTTGGCCGAAGTTGCACCGAAAAAAACCCGGGGGGCCATTTTAGGAGCGCTCCCTCAAATCACTTGGGTCCTGGGTGCACTCGTATCAACGTTAGTGGCCATTCCCCTCGTCTCAGGATTGGGTATTAATGCCTGGCGATGGATGTTTGGCTTGGCGGCTATTCCCGCTTTGTTCGTGTTATTGGGTCGCCAACTTCTCCCCGAGTCGCCGCGCTGGCTCCTCTCTCAAGGTCGGGAGGCAGACGCCCAACGCGTCCTCAAGAGCTTTGGCATAGAAAGTTCGGGGCCATTGGCGCACGAGGCGGGGGTTGAGAGAACCCTGCGGCGGGCCGGATATGCAGAGATCTTACGGCCACCTTATCGCGGCCGAACGTGGGTAGTGTCGTTGATATTCTTTTTGAATTGCTTGTCCGGGCCTATTGCCACGGTCGCCACACCGTACATTCTCCGCTACGCGGGGGCTCTATCGGTTCATCAATCCTTGCTATTTAGCGGATGGGTGTGGGTTACGGATTTGGCCGGAGCCATGGGGAGTTTCTTGTTGATCGACCGGATTGGACGAAAAAACCTGACGTATCTATCTTTAATTCCTGGCGGGGTACTGGCCGTATTAATGGGAATTTTTGCCTCACATAATCCGATGGCCTTAATTGTGCTGTTTTTCTTGTTTGGCTTCTTCAATTGGCTAGGGGCTCCGGCCTTGCAATGGGCATGGTCTAGTGAATTGTTTCCCACGCCGCTACGCGGGAAATCCCAAGGGTTTTGCAACGGGTGGTGCCGATTTGCCATCGCTCTGAATATCTTTTTGGTGCCTATTGCTTTAGCAACGATCGGCTTTCGTAGTTTGTTGATAGTCTTATCGATTCCCTTATTTCTTTATGCCGTGATTGTGTGGCGTCACGACTTTTTCGATAGTGGACGCCGGGCTCTCGAAGTCGTATCAAAATAAACTTAAGACGGCGTCGCGTGGGGGCAGTTTGGCCGCCAATCGCGGGCGGTCGCTATCCCGTAGAGATCCTGCCGTCCAATAATGTGGCAAGCTCTGATGGGTGGCGGGGCGCTGTGGGATTCGAAGTGGACAGAGAACACATCGTATACCGAAACAGAGGACTTCTAGGAAAGCTGGGAATGATGACGGAGGAGATGTCAGTGCGAGTATCCACAATCCGCGTGCGATTTTTTCGCTATCAACCGGAGACACCGTTAGTCAGCAGTTTAGGCCGACAGTCGCGACGGTTGATGTGTTTGATAGAGGTGGTCACCGAAGA
>JAKADI010000194.1:0-961 GCA_021820675.1 Bacillota bacterium
GCGACCTAACCCCTACGACAAAGAAACTGGATGGCCGTTCAAACGGGATATGTTGCTGCTTTTGCGGGGATATGTTGAGGTGAGCCGGGGGGTCAGACGGAGTCCCGATTCGGTTCCTGACCCACCACCTAATGGATGTCATACGGATGATCTATGGCGGTTCAGGTTCGTCAAGGCCCGTGAGAATGGAGGTGCGGTGTTGTTGAATAACAAGAGCTGCGTCATAGCGGCCTATGGGAAACATGACGACAAGGTCATTGTGGATTTTACAACGGGGAAACGGTTGGCAATATATCCAAACGCGGCAAAGCTGTCTAACGACAGCCCCGGGCCTACAGGCCGGAGCTTCTCGCGGAGTACCTGAGGGGAGAATAATGGGAAAGCGACAATCATGGTATCCAGGGCATATGGTGGCGACACAGCGTATTGTTCGAGATTTGGCACCCTATTTATCGGCATTTATCGAAGTCATTGATGCCCGAGCCCCCAGCATTAGCCGCCATCAACCCCTGCAAAAGTGGATTGGACGTGCTCCATGCATTGTGGTGCTGAATAAGGCGGAACTTGCCGAACCCGATGTTACCAAACAGTGGTTGGAGTATTTTGAACGACAAACAACCAGAGCTGTAGCAGTAACGGCACAAGATTCCCGCGTAAAAAGTCAGCTAGAACAAGCCATTCGGCGGAATATAACTCCTCCGTACCGTTTAGCGGTCATCGGGGTTCCCAATGTGGGAAAATCAACCTTATTAAACCGCATGGTGGGAGCGCACCGGGTACACACGGGAGCGAAGCCTGGGGTAACCCGGGGTCCGCAGTGGATTCGTTTGCCAGGTGGATGGGAATGGTTAGATTTGCCTGGTGTGGTCACGCCCCGGCATTCGGAGGATTGGCGTCTAAAGGTATTAGGGATTGTACCCACCACCGCCGATGAACGGATTATCTTAACCGAAAAAATATG
>JAKADI010000194.1:971-5099 GCA_021820675.1 Bacillota bacterium
GTTAATGACCTCTCGTCAGATGGTTTCCGGTAATTGGCAAGATTGGGGGAAGGCGCGGGGCTATCTTAAAATTGGAGGAGTAATTGACGAGCAGAGGACTGCCGATGCCGTCCTGGTTACCTTTCAAAACGGAAATTTTGGGCGAATAAGCTTAGAAGTACCAGAGGATTAGCAGATGCGGAAACCCTTCGAACTGTCACTTAGGTGGAATCAAAAAATCGATTGGGAAACAAATTTCTGGCATAAAGGGTGGATTGTGGCCGGAGTTGACGAAGTGGGTCGCGGACCTTTGGCTGGTCCGGTTGTTGCCGCTGCCGTCATACTAAATCCCCATAAAGCCATTTTTGGTATCGATGACTCAAAAAACTTGACCGTGAGACAACGGTACCACGTTTTTGAGGAAATCCTTGAGAAGGCCCGAGCTATTGGTGTTGGCATGGTAGGGCCTCGAACGATTGAGCAGGTTAACATATTGCAGGCTAGTCGAATGGCGATGATTCGTGCTCTTGGTTACCTGAGTATAAGACCACGGGTAATTCTTACGGACGCGATGGCGATTGGGGGCCCTTGGGACGAATATCCTATTGTTCACGGGGACCAGGTGTCTGCAACGATTGGTGCCGCCTCTATCGTAGCCAAGGTCACTCGGGACCGATACATGGCCGAACTATCGCAGCAATTTCCGGAATATGGGTTTGAACGACACAAAGGCTATCCCACACCCTACCATCGTGCGATGGTCGTAAAATATGGTCCGTGCTTGGCGCATCGTTGTACTTTCCTTAGGAACATTATTCCAAATACCCCCCAGTCGGTTGAGTCTTCACCGTAATTTGCATCGTTACAGTTTCCCTGATACAGTCATGCTAATATGCATTGATATCTGAAAACGGGCACAGCCTGGAAAAATGACAGAGGCATGGAAATGGTGCATATTTTGATATAATGTAAAAATGTTTGTACCCGGGGGGGTTGTTATGGCTAAAGCTAAACCTCTAATTGTCGTCGAATCGCCAGCCAAGGCAAAAACCATTAGCCGCTTTTTGGGGTCTCGATTTCAGGTCAAGGCGTCGATGGGACATGTTCGTGACCTACCCAAGAGTCAGTTCGGTGTGGATGTGGAGAAGGGATTTGAGCCACGGTACATCACGATTCGTGGGAAAGGCCCTCTCTTGAAAGAATTGAAGGAAGCAGCCAAAAAATCTGATCGCGTCTATTTGGCCACGGACCCTGACCGTGAAGGAGAAGCGATCTCGTGGCACTTAGCCGAGGCTCTGAATATTGCTCCACACGACGTGAAACGGATTGAGTTTCACGAAATTACTAAGGACGCCGTAAGCCACGCTATTAAAGAGGCGCGACCCATCAATATGGCATTGGTCAATGCACAACAGGCTCGCCGGGTCTTAGATCGGGTCGTAGGGTATCAGTTATCACCGCTATTGTGGCGGAAGGTCCGACCCGGATTGTCCGCCGGCCGGGTGCAAAGCGCGGCGCTAAAATTGCTGGTAGACCGGGAAGATGAGGTCTTACGATTTGTTCCTGAACAATACTTCACGATTGATATGACAGCCGTGACACACGATGGTGATTTATTGTCGCGTTATGTAGCACCGCTTGGCGAGAAAGGCCGGGTTTCTCACAATGAGTCCGAACAAATCCTATCAGCTGTCCATCCTGGTATGGCAGCGGTTGTGTCCGATGTTAAGGTCCGGGAGAAACGGCGGTTTGCAGCTTTGCCCTTTACTACTTCGACCTTACAACAAGAAGCATCGAGAAAACTGGGTTTTGCCGTTAAGCGGACGATGAGACTAGCTCAACAACTATATGAAGGGTTAGAGGTGACGGGCGAAGGGACAGTAGGATTGATTACGTATATTCGAACCGACTCGACTCGTATTGCGGACAGTGCGCGCGAGGACGTACGAAATTTTATTGAGGAGCGTTATGGCCCGCTATATCTTCCGTCGACTGAAGCGAAGCGGCAGTCCAAGGCGAAACCTGGCGTTCAAGATGCACATGAGGCGATTAGGCCAACCAATGTGAGGTGGTACCCTGAAACGCTGAAAGGCAGTCTCAATCGCGATCAACTTCGGTTATATCGTTTAATTTGGGAACGGTTAGTTGCCAGCCAAATGGCCCCTTTAGTCTATGATTCTACGACTATTGAGTTGCGGGTCAAGGATTACGAAGCTCTCTTTCGAACCACAGGTTCGCGAATTAAATTCCCAGGATTTACCGTAGTTTACCAAGAATCGTTTGATGAGGCCGATCCCAATGCTCATGATGACAGCGAATCGCATCCCCTGCCACAGTTAGTCGAGGGGATGGTCCTCACCGTATCCGGTATTGAATCAGTTGAACATTATACTGAACCACCGCCTCGATTCACGGAAGCCAGTCTCGTCAAGATCCTTGAGGAATTAGGTATTGGGCGCCCATCCACCTATGCTCCTATTGTTGAAACATTGACGCAGCGAGGTTATGTACAGCGTGAACAAAAGCGTCTGATTCCCACAGAATTAGGGCGGGTTGTCGTGGATCTTTTGAAGGAATATTTTCCCGAAATTGTTGACACCCGTTTTACCGCGGATGTCGAAATGCAACTTGACCATGTGGCGGCCAATGACATGCGGTGGCAAGACATTCTCTATGCATTTTATGACCGTTTTGCCGAGGAGCTCCGTCGCGCCGATGAAGATATCGAAAAGGTGGAGTTACCCTTAGAGACGACGGATGAAATTTGTGAAAAATGTGGTCGGCCAATGACCGTTAAATATGGTCGGTTTGGGAAATTTTTGGCCTGTTCGGGGTATCCCGAATGTGATTTTACGAAACCGTATGTGGAGAAAACGGGCGCTTTGTGCCCAAAATGCGGTAAAGACCTCGTGGTACGAAGAACACGCAAAGGCCGGGTGTTTTATGGCTGCGCCGGGTATCCGGAATGCAATTTTGTCACATGGAATCGGCCCAGCGACAAGCAGTGTCCGCGATGCGGTTCGAGTATGGCATTTAAGCGTCGAGGTAATCACGAAAGTTTGATGTGCTTGCGGGAAGGATGTGGCTATGAAGAAGAACAGGCTCAATGAGGTTACCGTTGTTGGGGCCGGATTAGCGGGGTCTGAAGCGGCATGGCAACTGGCCGACATGGGCGTGCGGGTTCACCTCTTTGAGATGAGGCCATTTACCATGACACCTGCTCACGTAAGCGGACGGTTTGGTGAGTTGGTGTGCTCGAATTCTCTCGGATCCACTTTAGGATTGGCCCCGGCGACGTTGCTAAAAGATGAGATGCGGCTTTTCCACTCTTTGATTATCCGAGTAGGTGAATTCGCCCAAGTGGCGGCTGGTTCGGCTTTGGCAGTGGACCGGCAGACATTCAGTGAGGAACTTACCAAGGTTCTGAAGGCACATCCAAATATTACTGTCCATCATGGCATTGTCAACCATATACCAGAAGGGCCGACAGTCATTGCGACAGGTCCGTTAACCCATCCATCTCTGACGGCGGCCATTCAAGACCTTTTGGGTACCACCATGTTATCCTTTTTCGATGCAGCCGCACCGATTGTTCTCTCAGACAGCATTGACATGAATCGGGCTTTTTGGGGATCGCGGGAGGGTAACCAGGATTATCTTAACTGTCCTCTAACAAAAGATGAATATCAAGTTTTCTACGAAGAACTGGTCCATGCCGTGCCGCATATGGGACATGATTTCGAGTCCTCCACCTATTTTGAAGGGTGTCTCCCCATCGAAGAATTGGCAAGACGGGGCATCAAAACTCCCTTATATGGCCCAATGAAGCCCATCGGGTTAGAGAATCCCTTTGAAGGTGGAAGACGACCGTATGCTGTTGTGCAACTGCGTCGGGATAACGCGGCGGGTTCGTTGATGAGTCTTGTGGGTTTCCAGACGAATCTGCGCTGGGGAGAACAAAAGCGCGTGTTTGGATTGATTCCCGCATTGCATGCGGCTGAATTTGTGCGCTATGGGGTCATGCACCGTAACACGTATTTGAAGTCGCCGGCGATTTTGCGACCGACATTAAATACCGTGTTACGGGAAGATTTATGGTTTGCGGGTCAGATGACCGGTGTGGAAGGGTATGTGGAGTCAGCAGCGACC
>JAKADI010000195.1 GCA_021820675.1 Bacillota bacterium
CTCAATGTTTTGAGGCCCATACGCTGGGCTTGTTTAACGGTAATGATTTGGCGCGTTGTTGCGAAATAAGCTTCCGGCATTTTGATTCCCACCAGCAACCCTCCCATGTCTGAAATATACACTAAACCGACAGGGCGGTCGGGGATGCTGTGCTTATCGTACCGGGTGCGCCGGTTGGGATTGGTATAATAGACAAGTACAGTGGCTCAGGGGTGGCTCACTCCCGAAAGGGGGTGAGGCGATGGTGACATGGCAAGGTCTCACGTATGCAGTTGCATTGGCAACGCTCGTCGTGGCGATTATCGCCGTTAACCAGAAGAACCGCCCCTGACTCCCCAGTTAGGTCGGCGGTTCTTCGGTGTGATTCACTAATTACCCGGGAATAAGCCACCCTCTCGGGCGCTGTACCGGGGAGTCGAGGGTGCAACCTCGGCTCCTTTGTATTTTGACTTTAGCATAGACGGCCTATGCGATCAAGGAAACGGCCGTTGCTCACTGCCTTCGCGAAAGCTAGACGTTGCGGCTAAACACCATGGCATCGAAGTCGCTGCTCAAGCTTACATCCGCGTGCTGAATGTATCCATCGCCGACGGGAACCAAGGCCCGATCCGCATCCAACATCACCGCATTTTGTGTTTGGCGTTCCGTCAACGCGTCTGTCGCCAGAACCTTGTATTCCCGGATATGGGGTGAGCCAGCCAACACCCGTGCATCGCCATGCGTCGTGTCCACACCAATGCGTTTGGAACCGTTGGCCGTCTGGGTCCATAGCTCTCGGTGGGTGGGGTGCTGCACCATCGAGAGGGTTTGGCCCACAACCAGTTGGTTCATTGCTTGATCGGGGGCACTCTGAAACTGGTTGCGGACTTGTTGATATTGACGAATAGACGCCGCCGTGCCCACCGCTTGACCCACACGTTGGCCGGTAGTGCCCCCCAAACCGGCACCCATCAACCCCCACGCTTCACGGGATGCGGTAAGCCGACCTTCGGCCACCGTCATCCCGGCTGTGGGCGCATGCGCACCCGCTGTTGCACTACCGACCAACCGTTGGCCCAGAAATCCTTTGTAGGTCGTAGGCTCCGGTCGCCCATCAGGATTGGTCCGTGCATCAAAACCCTGAAAGTGCGTTCCGGCCTCCGACGACGAACCATGGGCGGCCGCATTCAAGCCATCCAGAGCCACGCCATCAACAACATTCCACGCTGGCTGAATGGGATTGGCCTCCTGAACATTCCCGTCAAACGAACTGGTCATTGATTCGGTGGGAGACGCCGTTACGACGGAATCATTCGCCCCGTTAGAAGCCGACCGTCGGTATCGCAAGGTGTCCGTACCAGCCCCAATGACCTGGGAGCCCAGTGCCCCAGCCGCCAGCATACCACCTGCTGACGCACGACCCATGCGATTACCGACGGCTCCGCCAAGTCGCGCACCGATGTCGGCCCCGGCGATACCCGCAGCCCCTGCCCCGATGAGTCCGCCCGTAATCGCTCCCGCTGCATGACCCACACGTCCGCCAATCTGACGCGCCGCAGAGACTGCGCTTCCGAATCGGTTGGAGACTCCTGTGAGAGGACCGGAACGACCCGCGCGCGCATCCCGACCTCGAAGGCTCTCAGCTGAAATACTGGGAGTAGAAGCGGGTTCTGCGCCACTCCCCACATAGCCCGAGGAACCAGACTTCGACGCAGCCTGCCCGGAACCAGAGCGCCCGCTAATGGCGTGAGACGTCTGCCGTGCCAAATCCATCGCCCCAAGCACGGCACCAGCGCCCATCGCAGCCATGAAGGCCGAACGGCCGCCCATCACGCCTTGGCCAAATAGCCCGCGAAACATATTGGTGAGCGTCGGAATCATGATCGCGAAGGCCGCAATGAGAATCCAACTTGTGCCAGAACCCGTCAGCGTGTACGCACGAAAAAACATCATGAGCACCGCCGCCATAAAGGACTGCTCAAAGATACCCAGAGCTAATTCCCGCCAATATTGCAAGCCGATCCGAGCGAAACTGGGATGGAGAAAGGTGATACCGCCCAAGAGCGGCCCAAATGCCGCTAGCAACGCCAGCGTCAACGCCCGAAACATGAAGAAGAGATTGATCCAAAGCGTAATACCCACAAGAATCAGGGTGATGATAAACCAGCCCCAAAACCCCGCAGAACCATTCGGTACCGGGAGCAGGTGAAAGAACGAGACGGTCTGCCCCGCGAGACTCGCAAACAACGCCACAAGGCCCTTGTTGATGTAGAACAGCCACTGCATAAGAAGCGGGAATAGGGCGACAAGGCCGGCCGCGCCAATAAAGTGCATGAGCGCAGTACTCCATGCCATACGAGCTTCGGGATTGGTGCCAGCGCTGAGAAAGTATTGAATCGCCATAACCGCGAGAATACTGACGGCTGCTAATAGAGAGAGCGCTTGCATCGCGGTGACGACTGGGGTAATGACGAGCGACCACCAACCCGAAGGCCATGCGCCAAACCCCGGGAGCGCCGTCGGCTTGACGCCAAAAACCAGCTGACTCGTATGGTGCAAGCCTGTGATAGACAGCACGGCGTTCACAAAGAACGTGACAATGCTAACAATCGTTTGCTGCACCCACCCCAAATTGTTGAGAGCAGTTTGATACGCCTGTTGGCCCGCACCGGAACCAAACGGGCTTGTCATAGCAAACGCGAACGTGGGCACAGCCATCCCCGCCACAGGAATCCCGATCAAGAGGAGCCAACGCCAACGCCGGAGAAGCGAACGGGCGACCGTCACGAAACCACCTCCTCAGCATCCGGAACAGGACTTTCATTCGATGTAGCGGAAGACCGGCGTGGACGGCTGCGCGTGGGAGCGGCAAAGGCCCACGACATCTCGGCTGGCGCTGGCACGATTTTTACCCCCACCGAGAGGTTGGGAATTCGCAACAGCCCGGTGCCCGGGTCTGTTTGCTTGAGGAACGCGACTTCGCCATCAGACAGCTCAAACGCCTCGCGGAGCAAGTCCAAGTCTCCCGGCTTTTGCTTGAGGAAGAACTGAGTGCTGCAATTCGTATTGATGGCCTGAGTCTTCGGATGGCCAGCAAAACGCCGATAGTCTTGACTAATAATGGTCACGCCGGCATTGCGCTTTCGGACGCGGCGAACCAACGTTTCCAAAAAATCCATTGTCGGCTCATAGTCTACAAACTGCCACGCCTCATCAATAATGACACGCTTGGCGACTGACGGCCGCGCAAGGACAAACGACTGCCACAGCCAGTTAAGCGCGACTTGGATGCCGATCGGACGCGCCACTTTGTTCTCCAAGAGCAATGTGTCAAAAGCAACGATTGGGGCTGAATGCAAATCGACAGTGGACTCACCATCGAAGAATCCCAGAGCTTGGCCGCGCAGAAAGCGCGGGAACTCGTTGGGAATGCGGGATTCGAGGTGCTTTTCCTCAGCCAACTTGCAAAACGTCTCATACCAATCGGACAAGGTCGGCATCGCCTTTCGCCGACGCGCCTGATGCATTTGTCCGGCGCCTTCATCCAAGTAACGACCCATCTCAAAGAGAGAGTCCGGATCATCCGAGATTCCCCGGCGTTCATATTCCATACGCAACGCTCGTTCAGCCAAAATCTCGTCGCTTGGTGTCAGGTGTCCTTTGAGCTCCGGGTCCATCATCAGCCGCAAGAGCGTGATGAAGTCGAGAATCTTCTCGTCAAACCGCACCGTGAGAGTGCCATCGTCCTCTTCTTGCGGCCACAACTCCAACGGATTCAATATGGAGTCGGGGGAACCGATATGAACAATTTGCCCGCCAAGCGCCTGAATTACGGGTTCGTATTCACCCTCTGGATCCAATATGGCCGTTTGAATGCCTTTAACAGCTTCGCGGCCAATCAGCACACGGACAGAGGAGGTTTTGCCAGCGCCTGATGTAGCGTAGAGGACCATGTTCCGATTTTCCAAGCGCGGGTCTGCCGGATTATAAAAGACCGCCGATCCCGTTTGGAGATTCAGGCCAATGGGATAGCCCCCAGGATGCGAGAGGTCCGCAGTGGTAAACGGAAAGGTCGTTGAGAGGGCAAACGAGTCCATGAGACGATAGGTGTCATTCACCAAGTTCACGCCTAAAGGGCCGGCCGCCAAGAATCCATCGTCCATCCGGCCCTCCGCATAGCGCATGTGAATGTGGCTCCGAGCCATCTCTCCCTCAAGGACGGTTTGCTCGTCGTCCAATTCTTCCATGGTCGTGGCGTAGAGATTGGCCACTACAGAGACATGATAGAGACGCGCATAGTTCTTTTGAAGGCGGTCGCGGGTAGCCCACGAATCTTGAATTGCCGTGTCGAGCTCTTGCACCATATGCAAGCTGCCGTCGCTTAGTCCGCGTTCAGCCTCCAACCGGGAGATAATTTGTGTGAGTGCATCCGTGGCCGCGCGTCCTTCCAGCGGCAAAACGTGGATTGCTAAATCAATGTCCGCGTTGGTTTGCAGAAACGGACCCAGCCAGCCCACGTCGACCGAACGGGGGAAGGCTGTTAAAAAGAGGGAGCGAATCCAATACCGCCCCATGCGAAACACGTCCATACGGGAGCGGTCAAACCCGTCCGGTGCCAAGATGTCTTGCAACGTGGGCACGTTAGCGGCAAGGTCGGGCAAATCGCTCGGCGCTTGCCCAGGGGAACGCTTCTTGCCCTTTGAGGCTTCCGGCTTATCGGTCTCCTTGTGCTTCTTAATCCTCATGAAATCATCAGCCTCCGTTCAAAAAATCCTCGTCAGTCATATGCCAGCCAGCCGGCTTTACGATTCCGCGGTAGACTCATCCGTAGATGCATGCCGGGGAGCGGTGGTATACAGCGTGGCACCCCCGCTCGATGCCAGGTCCTTCACTTGAGTGGTCCGGGCGCGATCCCGGTTGTACACGTCAAAGAGAAGCTGCAAGCTCTCCGTCGTGGAGAGGGGCGTAGCCTTGAGACCCATGCGGTGAAGCTGGGAAACCACTTCCTGCTGCCGTAAGATAAGCGACTTGGTGGCCGCTTCCTGAAAGCTTGAGGTGCGTCCCATCATCTTCTCAGTTGGACGCCAGTGGAGCACGAG
>JAKADI010000196.1 GCA_021820675.1 Bacillota bacterium
TAATCTGACGGGGTCAGATGCCATAGCCTGACTAACATGACAGCCGAGAACGCGCCCAAACTGCCAGAACCTGGCTTATGGCGGAAAAACCACGAATCGTTGCCATACCCCCTATTGGCTTATCGACCATGTCAAACTGACGAAATCCCCGAGTCCATTCGGATTGGGCAAACCATCGTAAGGCAGTTTTATGGCTGATTGTGTCAAATTATGTCAGCGAAAATAGGTTACAAATCGACTTCGTTTTTCTTGCGGATCATCCGTCACAACGCGGAAAATGAAAAGGGAAACAACGTCTTTTGAATGAGTACAGGTATTTTAAGGTGGCTAAGACGGATTCCGCTCTCTATAACAGTGGGCGGACATTCTAACTAAATGATGCGAACAGACCTGATATAGCGGATTTCCGCCTTGGCGAAGGCTCGGAACAAGAAATATGGAGGGTTGGAATTGAAAACATTACGGTTTATTGTTGGCTTAATCGTTTTAAGTGAGCTGTTATCTTCATCACCCAGTATTTCCGCTCAAAGTGTTTCTCAAGCGTCTAGGGAGTCTACGAACAACGTTACTCGCCCTCAAGTTATTGTAACGGGAAAGCCCCTATCTTCTCCTTCGATTCCCCCAACAGCGATTACACTCAAACCAGGCCAGCCAATTCCGGTTCATGCGCGGATAGGACAAGTATTTGTCTCTCCCAAAATTGTACCGCCGAATTTTCACGGGCTCATTGTGCATGCGAATCCGGGCCAATCGGTGTCTATTAAGAATTATTCCGGCCCTGTCATAATCATGCCAACGTATCCTACAATAACTAAAATTATCCCTGCTCAGCAATCATTAATGAAATCTACAGCTTTCTTTTCTAATTTAAGTTATTCGAACTCTACTGCCGCGAAAACCGCGGTGCTATTTGCTGAATACATCAATGGGGCGTCATCGTATGGTGGAATTCTCGACTTTAATGGGACTTGGGTTACGGATAATCACGTTTTAAACGACATTGATGTCAATCCCATGTCTCCGCCCCGATTTATTCAAATCGCCCATTCTGCGACCGGCGATGTGGCGGAGTCATACAATGTTGAGGATATCTATAGTTATACACTAGGCTTAGCCTCACCGTACAATGTCGGTGCACCGACGGGATCAGCCTATGTGATGACAGTGGTGAACAGTCCATCCCTAGGGCAAAGCGTCTTTGATTATAGCCAAATTCAGCGTTCATCTTTTGGTAATTATATTCAGAATGCATCCATTATCCGATTGCGTGTGGGACCAGGAGCCAATGTATATCCTGATCCTATGACAAACATCTATGATCGGTTTAGTCCTATAGGAATTGTGACTAATGGGTGGTCAGGAACAGGCGTTTGGGACGCTCAAAACCATCTAATCGCTATGACTGAAGGGGGGAGTAGTTCCAAGAATATGTTTTGGGGATTCAATGGCGGAGATATCCGAAACTTTTGCAATGAGGTGGGCATTGCGTATAATACATCCTATGGAAGTTGAAATGCCATCAGGATCCTCCGAGAGTGGAAAAAGAACTTCCATCTTTTAGCGTGCGAATCCGTGCTTCGGTAATGGAATGACTACACAAAACGTTTCCAACACAAACACACCAATCCGTGAGATGATGGGGTGAAAACAGAATAGGAGGCGCTGAATGGAACCGTTACCTTCGTGGTACGTTGCGGCGTTGCAGCAAGCTTGGGCCGAAGACCGGGACATTCGCTATGGAATCGTCCACCGCATTGTTTCGCCTGTCATGGATTTCCCCGAACTATTCCAGCAAATAACCCGTTTGCCGTGGCGGCAGTGGAGAGTGGGTGACAGACGAATAGTGGAAATAGGCTCAACATTACCGCATAGGATGACGGATACTCCGGCGATTGCGCATCGAATAGGTCATATATGGATTGGAGCTGAATGTGCATTGCGTCGGGTGTGGGGTACGCCCCCTTCTGCGTCCACATTATGGCTTGCTCGCGTCGCCCATTGGGATCTTTATCGTACCCAGGTCGGTGGGCTAATTGACGTAAATGATCATGTATTACAACAGATTGTTGCTAATCATCCCGATCGGTGTCAAATGAGCCGGGCTGAACAATGGGTGTTACGTCATCGGTGGGATCCGCAAAAATGGTATCCCTTTCACGAAGGAACCGGTGCTATGCGCCGAGCCCCCTTTTGGGGAATGTGGACCCTAGTTCCCAACCAAGCTGCTGTAATGGCGGATATGGATGCTCGTTGGGCATATCAAGCTCCAGCGCGTCTCATAACGGCTGTTATTGCGCGGACGGTATCCGCGGCGCTCATCCAGTCAACATCACCACCGATGACGAGTCTTCTATTTCGCTCGATCCACAGGCTGACTCCACGTCACTACTTTTTGCGGAATTTGATCGCGACAGTGTGGAAACGATATCGTCAAGGGATCCGTTGGGAAGAGGCATTAATGTGGATTTCACAAGAGTTTCATTACTACCCCTGGGATCACTGCGTCCCTAATTTCTTGATTGTGGTGATTGCCTTACTCTATGCGCAGCAGGACTTCGATCAGGCGTTAAAAATTGTTCAATATGCTGGATGGGATGTCGCCACTAACGCGTTGTTGACAGGAGTGTTCCTAGCCTTGCAAACCTCCATTGATCCCGACGAATCCTGGACTCCTCTTCTGTCTTCCGCAATTCACTCTATGGTCGTCCGTTTGCGTTCATAGTAGACCCCAAAGGCATGGAGCGGTCCATGATGAGGATCTTCTGAACGTGCAGGACAGTTCGACGGACTGTTCAATCATTTCCCCAATATCAATAATATGGATCAAGACATTCGAAGCAATCTCCGGACCGTGGTGGCGAGTAACTCTTTATCTTGTTGAGATGTCATGAGGGGAAACGTGATCTTTCTTGGCTCCCTATATCGTGAACCGCATCGGGTTCGTCACAGAAAAAGCAGCCATAATCTTCCTTCTTGGCGTCATCAGACGATGATCTCAACCCGTGTCGGAATGCTAGGGATGATGAACTAGGAGACAAAGCGTTGCTTGCGGCGGATGCCGTGACGATCCGGCGGCCCCAGCACGACCCGCACGAGACCGGCCCGTTCGAGCCGTTGCAACCAGCGCCACGCCTGGCCCCGTCCCACGCCAAAGCGTTGGGCCAACAAATCCGACGTGATCGGCATGCCCGACGGCCATTGCCGCACCGTACGCAACACGGCCGACCACGTAGGGGGAGATAAGACCGGAGAGGGAGGGGTGGGACGGACCGGCAAGATCCGACGCGGTGACGTGAACGGAACGACGCCCGGGCCTTCGGCAATGTCGGGTCCCCGGCGTAGGCGATCCCACCAGGTGCGCCATGTCAGACGTTGCATGACCATCCCCCCTGATGTTCGGGGAACGTCTTCCGCCCCCGTTAATATCCTGGAATTTGCAGTTCTCGCAGGATCTGTGAGCCGTGCATTAAGCGAAAGGCCACATAATCGGTGGGATCCGTGATCGTGGTCGCCCAGATCTCCAAGGCATCTGCTCCCGTCATCACCGCCGGATCCCAGCCGGGACCAAACGGCGGGGCTTGCGTGATCACGGCCTGGATCGCGGCCGGATCCGTAATCCGTTGCATACAGTACACGTGCTCATTCGCTCCTTGTGACAGATTAAAACAGATTAAATAGGATGTACCCATTCCGCACAACCCGATCTTCAGAATGGGGACGCAATCGATATTTTGTGTGACTATGGATAGTATAGCGCGAAAAGGAAAAACGCGCCGTTCATCTCACCGCCTAAGAGGCGGGAGACTTCTGGCGCAAGTACGTTAAAACGAACTCAATGTCCTGGCCGAAACAATTTTTTTGAGATCATCAATCGCTTGTGACAGGTCATCGTTAATAATAAGATAATCCGCTAACTGACGCGCCTCTTCAACTTCTTGCTGCATGGTCGGCCAACGCACGGCGAAATCGTGTTCGGACGTTCCCCGTTGGGCCAAACGCTGATGCAAGGTTGCGGGGTTGGGGGGAAGCACCGCCACAATGGTCGATTGTGATGACCAACGCTGTTTGATTGTCCGAGCCCCTTCGAGTCCCATAGAGATGACGACAATTTGATTCTGGTGTAACGTGTCTTGCAACGATGTCACAGGAGTGCCATACCATGTGCCATAGAGATATTCGCGCTCCACTAAGTCTCCCTGGCGAAAGGCCACGTCAAATTGACTTGGTGTCACAAACACGTAATCACGTCCAGGCACTTCGCCCGGTCGAGGGGGGCGTGTCGTCCACGTGATGATGCGATGCCCTAATCCCTCGCAGGTGAGAGCATTTGCTAAGGTTGTTTTGCCCGCTCCGCTGGGACCCACCAGCACAAAAATATGCCCTTTCATGGCGGCCGCGATATTCGGGGAATGTTTGGGTAAGGCGACGGCATCCCGCCCATAATGGGCATGAAAGAGTCCTTTGAACGGGTTTTCCGAGCGAGCGTTTGCAAAAAGGTCTAAGGTTTCAGGCGATGAGGGGATAGTGCCTACATAGCCCATAACCGCTGTCACTTTTAGCCAATCTTCTAGTAGACGGTGGACATCACAATTCATCAGTATCTCCTCCTTAAAGTTATTGTGATCATCCCTTTTCGCGCCGATAACGTTCCGAGTAAAATCATCATACTCACAAGAAAGCCGGCGAGACACAAACGAAGGGGCATGGGCCTGGTCCTTTCGAAAACCTGAGTGAAGGATTCTCGAAAGAATTTCTCTCTAACTGAAAAAAATCCTGCCTCGGGCCATGCATCCGGTCAGATCGCTCAATACCGCAAAAGATGCCGCTATAAATAGAAAAACGGCTCCGGCAAGGGTAAGGTCATGGGGGGCCGTTCTGTGTCCATAATGCGAGGCCCGTTCAGTCAGCGCAGTCAGAAGATTGTGCAAAACCGTGTGGCCTTCCGATAAAATATCGAGTGAACCCAGTCCGGCAGTTTGTGGATGGGGGTCTAACTATTCTCGGAACAGTGCGCGAACAGTTTTTGGAGACATTGT
>JAKADI010000197.1 GCA_021820675.1 Bacillota bacterium
AATGCTGTCCACCATCCGAGCAACATCACCGATACTGCCGTAAAAAAATGCAACCGCAAATTCCTTTGCGTAACCACCGCATAGTGCAGTCCGGAAAATGCGTACCGGAAGGATTCTCTGAGGCTCTCAGCGCGCTTCACGAGTCAAACCGATACCTCCCAGGATTTCTTCGGTTCTCGCCATCATTCGCACTTCGTCGTCAGACTTCTCGTGATCCCAACCCAGAAGGTGCAAAATCCCATGCACTACTAAGAATCCCAGTTCCCGTTCGAAACTATGCCCATACTCTTGAGCTTGATTTTGGACACGGTCCAATGACACAACAACGTCACCTAGCAGGAGCCCATCGTTCATGCCGTCATCCTCGCCCTCTTTCTGGCTAAAAGACAACACATCGGTAGGTCGGTCCACGCCTCGGTATGTGCGGTTGAGCTCACGAATCGTCTCATCGTCCGTCAGAACAATACTGAGTTGTGCATCCTCCAAGTCACCGAGATTAACGAGAGCCGCGGCGGCCACCTGTCGAACGGTCTCCTCCAATTCGGCGGATGAACCGGGAGGAACTTCCACCCAAATGTCCATGACTACGACTCCTCTCCATTTCTTTCAAAACGCTCTCGGGGTACTCGATGCGCTGATGAAAAACGCCGGTTAACACGCGGACGAATGTCCGTGCAATGATGTCGAGCTCTTTCAACGTCAAGTTTGATTCATCCAGTTGGCCATCTTCTAATCGGTCCTTAATAATTTTCCGGACAACTTGTTCTATCGCTTGCGGCGTCGGCTGTTTTAACGTACGGCTCGTCGCCTCGGAGGCGTCGGCCAGCATCACAATGGCTGTCTCCTTGCTTTGAGGCCTCGGACCATCGTAGCGATAGTCTTCCTCAAGAACCTCTTCGCCGCCATCCGATTGGAGCGCTTTGTGGTAAAAGAAACTCATCAATGTCGTCCCGTGATGTTCGCGAATAAAATTGATAATCGCCTCCGGAATCCGGTATTGTCTAGCCAGTTCAATACCGTCCCTGACATGGGAGGAGATAATTAACGCCGACAAGGGCGGAGCCAACTTGTCATGGGGGTTTTCCGCACCAAATTGATTGTCTACGAAGAAATAGGGCCGTTTCGATTTGCCAATATCATGATAATAGGCCCCAACCCGCGCTAACAGAGAATTTCCGCCAACGGCTTCGGTAGCTTGTTCCGCTAAGTTACCCACAATATAGCTGTGATGGTAGGTTCCCGGCGCTTCGATAGTCAATTTCTTTAGTAAAGGCTGATTGGGATTACTTAATTCGATCAGTTTCATCGAGGTAATGATGCCGAAAGGTCCCTCGAGAAACGGAATCGACCCCATTGATAAAATCGCAGCCAGAATACCATCCAAAAGTCCCCAAAGCAGCGTTTCCCATGTTGGAGTTTGAGCCAGAGCTGCCCCTTCGATCAGATCCAATCCCAGCAAGGTAAATAGGTTAACGACACCAACCAGCAAGCCTGCACGAATGATGTCGTAACGTTGAGATAAGCGGCTTACTGCAAAGACGCCTGCTAAACCGCCGAAGAACGAGACCAAGGCCACATTCAAATCAGCCCCCGTTAAGGTAGCCATGCTTAACGCCAAAACCCCGGACATTACGAGACCCAAGCCTGAATCCACCAACGCCGTCACCATAATCGCCGCCGTGGGCACAACTAAATAATTGAGTGCTGGCAAGTTTTTCATAATATCGGCCACAATGAGGGAGACGGTAAAAATAATTCCCGTGATAATAGTCGACGACAGGGAATTCAATAGCGGGCGTTTGAGGAACCATAGGTAACCTGCCATCAGTGCAACAAGCATGAGGGACACGAGCGCCGATCCCAAAACTGGAGCCGGGTTAAATCCTTGATTCAACAGTCCTAACTCTTGCAACACCTTAACATCAGCAGGCGTCACCACCTGGCCCGCTTGCAAAACTTGCTCGCCCTTCAAGATCTTCACGGTCGGAACGCGCGCCATCGCGGCCGCTTTTTTCGCCTGGGTATCTTGTACGTTCAAAAAGTAGTTCGGAACAACCAGACTTTTGGTAAAATCCGACAAAAACAAACGAAGGCCGGGTTGCGATTCTTCTTGCGAAGCCAATTGCGTGGCAAATCCCCGGGCCTCGGCCAGCCCCACTTTATTATTGCGTACTCCATTGCCGTTCCCCATGACTGAAGACACAATAACTAGCGCATCTTGCTGGAGTTGCGACAGACTACTGGGAGATAAACTCAATACCTCGCCCCAAACACTATTTGGCAAACCTACAGCAATGGCTTGCGAAACAGTCTGTTCTCGCAAGGACAAGGGCGCCGCCTTATCCAAAGACAACGCTAAAATTAGCGAAAAGTCTTTACGAATTGTCGTCTCTTGATTTGTCACGATTTGGTTATTGGTGGTATAGACATTCTGAGTGGATTTTGCGGCTTGTTCCCGCGCTTTAGCCGTCGCTCCCCAATCTACCACCCCATAAGGAGCAATCACCGTTCGGGGCGCTAAATCCCCCACCGAGACGTCTATACGCTGCGCAAAGAGGGTGGCGGTAAATACCAACGTCGTTACCAGCCAAACTCCTACAGCTACCACCACTTGCCGCCAATGCAGCGACCAAGGGCCCTTTAGATCCCAATTAATATAGCCAACGTTAGCAAGCCATTTGCCGACTTTACGTTTGGTGGTCATGATGATTGACTCCTTGCTTGCTCTCCCTCAAATCGTTGATATGCCGCGATAATATCACCCACTAAAGGATGGCGAACCACATCCCGTGTCCCCAGACGGATCGTACGAATCCCAGGAATTCCCTGAAGAATACGATCCGCTTCATTAAGGCCCGACCGGGATCCCTGGCTGAGGTCAACCTGGGTCGCATCCCCCGTCACCACCATCTTAGAACCATAGCCTAAGCGAGTTAAAAACATCTTCATTTGCTCATAGGTCGTATTTTGAGCCTCGTCTAAGATAATGAAGCTGGAATTTAACGTACGCCCCCGCATATAGGCCAGTGGCGCCACCTCGATGTGGCCGCGGTCCCGGTAACGTTCTACCGCTTCTTGTCCAAGAAACTCAAACAACGCATCATATAGCGGCCGTAAATAGGGATCCACCTTATCTTCTAAGGCTCCGGGCAAAAAGCCCAATTTCTCCCCGGCTTCGACAGCGGGCCTGGTTAAAATAATGCGTTCCACATCGTGGGTCTTCAATGCCTGCACCGCCATCGCCATTGCCAAATAAGTTTTACCCGTTCCCGCTGGGCCAATACCAAAAACCAGTGTGTTCTGTCGAATGGCTTCAATATATACCTGTTGCCCAACCGTCTTTGGCCGAATAATCCGTCCTCGGGTTGTCGTGTATACCGATTCGGTCAGCAAATGAAGGAACTCGTTCTGTTTTCCTTCCTGGACCGCCACCACTGCTGCATCCACCGTGTCAAGCCGTATCGGCTGGCCTGCATACGCCCACTGCGCCAATAAATCGAGAACTTGCCGGGCTAATGCTTGATCACGGTCCGGTCCTTGAATCGCAATCACATTGCCGCGCGCTACAAGTTTCACATGTAGCGTATTTTCAATATGCTTTAAGTGTTCATCGCCGTGCCCGACAAGAGTTGTCACGGCATCGTTATCAGTAATAACCCACTGAGAAAGTGGCAATGGCGTCCCCCTTTATTGGTAAATTGCCCAATGCTCATTCACTGATCACGGGCATAGCAATATTTTGATTTACGACCCAATTTAGTTGTACCGATACCCGATGTTTGGCCCAATGAATAGCCTGGCGCTTTCGGACGATATTCGCTCCGCCTACCATAACCTGTATGCGGTGTGATGCGAATTCCATCGCTCGCAACAAAGCTTTCTTTCTCGTTAAAGCGACATGCCGTCTTTGGATTTCATTATATACGATTTTAACTGTCTCTACTGGCAAGTTCACATCCTGCCATCGCCACACCTGCACAAATTTCTGGGCACGGTAGAAGCGAAAGGGAATCTTTCCATATCCTTGGACAAGAATGGGCGAGTTTTCCCCCACCCGGATGAAGGTTTGCGTGAATGTCCGACCTGAAGGATACCACTGTTCAAATCGGTAAGGCTGCACAACCTGCACGTGATAGGGCACATCTGCAAAAACCTCCCCTTTAGCAGGAGTCTTGACGGCGTCGGTTAAAGGCCTTGAGTTTCCCTCGGGCTGGATAGGCACAGGTGCACTGACCGCACCTGAAATCAAGGTTTGTCCCTTACGCACAACTTCCCCCGGACTCACCTCCGGATCTCCCATATACACTAACACGCTGGTGATGGTGCCACCGTGAGAGGCAATCACTTTACGTGGAAGACTTTTTGCGGGCTTAGCCACCAGTGGGACCACGTAAATGGTTAATAATACACCGTGCACAGATAAGCCAATAAAAGCATATTGTGGTAATGACCGGTGCATCACCAATCGCGACTGACTTAAATTGATCCTATTACGCGGGGTACCCACATGAATTCCAGCCGATTGCGCCGCTCGGATTAATTGGAATTTGGCCACTGGCGTTAAAGCAGACCCTGGCACGTCAAGAATCCAGATCCTGCTGGTGACAAATAAAATAATTCCCAGGGCCGTGGCAGCGCCCACACCCAAAAATGGTCTGGAGGCAAATTCGCGCCATTTAAAAGGCAACCCCCCTCTGTTCCCAAAACGAATACGGTAGTGCTTCCCCCTAAGGACCGAACGAAGAACCGGTATGCATGTTAAAGGCGCAACAAACCGGTACCCTGCCGCGGTTTTTCTCACCGCCCATAGGCGCTGCCCCGACAATGCGAGTTGGCTAATGATCTCTTCGGGATGGCGACCGGAAATCGTCACTTCGACCCATCCCAAAAGCAACCGATATAAAAAATCGATCACTGCCGCCCCTCCTGAAACACCAATGAATGCACTTCCCCGGTTACCAATATCTCGCCCCCATCAATCCATCCCACCACTAAATCCTTTCCCCGCACCACCAGATGGCCTTCGGCCAGCCGT
>JAKADI010000198.1 GCA_021820675.1 Bacillota bacterium
CGTAAATGCTACCGAAAAGCGGACACTGAACATGAGAGAGAGCAAGTCTAAGAAAATCCACCCAGGCGATGCTGCCAAGTGTACGCTACTTAAGTCATCCCTCCATGTTTATACCAAAGAGCGAATAGTCATTGCCAATCCATGGGTAAGAATCAAAGGGTCAGGATCAAAGGTTTTGTGATAGCAGTGAAATAATGTGATTGCTAATCGCGGGCGGCAGTCATATCCTTACGGACCTTGCTCAAAATCTGTATAATAAATGCAAAGAAGAGGGTACCGTATTCCATTTGTCTTGATGTTTTGCCTCTACTGACACTATTTACCTACGTTGAATGGGATACTAGGAGACATTTGAGGTGAATTCGACAAATCATTTCTCCCGTCTAAGTTATGTGTTCTTTACCATTCTTTACGCCATCATGTTATGGCTAGCGATCTATTATCACTCCATGGTAGGGCAACCAGGCATTATCCTCAATCATGGAATTGCCTTTGGATGGTTATCACGAGCATCGTCATGGCTTATAAGCATGGGAACGGGCCTCGTGATATTAATATTGACGATAGGATTATGGCGTATTCATGAACTTCGAATATCTGTCTCATGGATTCTGGCAGGGGCTACAGCCAATTGGACTAATCGCATTCTATGGGGTGGTGTCGTCGATTACTGGCAACTGAAACCTTATCCATATATCTTCAATCTCGCTGATGTTTGTATTCGACTTGGAACACTAGTACTAGTCGTTCAAGCGTATTTTTTGTTGCGTAAAAATACTGCAAAATCCTATCCGGGCGGTCATAACCGGTAGCCAACGAGAGATTGTGGATGTTCTTTGCTAATGGTTCAGTATGTTGTATTACGGACGCATTTCCACGGCGCCTGGCTCCCCCCGTTGCCGAAGCGTGGCCACAGCCTGCTCCATGTACCGCGTATTCCGCAGCACAATGGCATTCACGACCATTCCCAAGGCGTTGAGTTGATCTTCTTGGCCTTCCCGGTAGGCTTGATGGAGCTCTCCCCGTTTGCCGTAGAAGACGGCCCGGGCCAGGCTATGTCGCGCCTCGCCCCGATTGAGTTGCGTTAAAATGCGTCGACGGTAGTGTTCATCGAGATAGGTCAAGCGGTAGCGCGTTTTGTAGATGCGGCCGAGTTCCCCAATGGCCCGCCCCAGTAGGGCGGGCCAGCCGCAGCGTTGTTGCGCAACATGCCCTCCCAATGCCGAGCAATCAGGTCGGTGCGAATCCGGTGTTGGGCCAGGCGATTCAAATCGCGATGATCTGCCGTGGCATCTATGCGCCAAGGGTTCCGCGCGGATGTACTGCCGAGCCGCGATGATAACCGACCGTCCTCCGGTAACCGCTTGATCGCGAATGACGTTATTACATTGAAACGTGAAGTCTTTTCCTTTGGAGGCGTACACACCGATGAAGAAAACGGCCCTTGTTATCGTAGGCATTGTCAACAGCGTGGTGATAACTGGATGCGGCTTGGTTGGCCATGTCGGGAGTCCGCCCAATACCGCTCCTTCAACCAATCAAAGCCACACCTCGCCCACCACGAGTAGCACTCGTCCGATCGCCGGCACCTCCCCGAGCTCCTCGACCAACACAAATACCTCCGATGCACGGAGTACTGCAACGCCGTCTGCTAGCGATTCCACTACCCACACCTCGCCCGGCCCGTTTAACCCAGTGGTGCAGCAGGCGATGACCTTTGCCAGACCTCGCACTACCATGGAACTGCAGGCGCCGGAAAACGTGCCGACGCCTCAGACGTCGCTCTATTTAGCGGCTATCGCCGGCGCCTCTCAAAATACTTATCACGTACTCCTGCAATTAACCTCCACACCCATGGGGCTGAATAATCCCAACATCCTTAACGGAGCAGGTTTGGCAAATGACATTGGGGGATTTGGCGCCACCCGTTATGCATCTGCAAGTCAGGCTGATGCGGCTTTGCAGAACACTTTAACCCCTCCGCCGCAAGCACCAACGAGCACCATGACGACCCCCAATCTCAATTTCGGTATCATAGGGCAAGCGTGGCCTCAAGGCCTCGTACAATGGCAGGAAGGCGACTGGACTTTGCAGGTTACTGGTAGTGATACATCACTCGATACCGCTCTGGCTATGCATATCGTCTCGTATCTCCATACCCATCTGTTGCCGGAAACCCGCGGAGTGATGGTGGTGGTAAATGCGGGTGACGGAAACCATACCCAAGTCGAATGGCAGGAAGGAAACGTGCTGCTGAGAACCACCACCTACCATTCCGCCACTGGAGCAATGGAGATGGCAATGTCGATGCGGAATTATCCCTCGGGCAATATGCCTTCCATGGATGCCAATGCCACCTTTGGCACGCCGAATTTCGCGGGTCGCAACGTGCAACGCACCACTGGCGGCTCCGTACCGAGGGCTATTCCCAACGGATATCAATCCACCATCTCGCCCAATCTGACGTTTTCTTCCAATACCTATACCCCGACTCAGGGATTCTCGGGCACACTGGCGGGACATCCGTTTGTCTTGGACTTCTACCAAGACTATCCGCAGGGATTAGCCGTCGGGGTAAGCTACGACAATAAGCCGGTGTACTTTGGTTACGGCCCCAGCCCCGTTTTTAGCGTGATTAACTTCACTGGCAACGAAGTCGTCATCGGCAATCCGGCCTCCGGAAGTTATATGGCTCTTAATCTCACGACCGGCCAGCAAACGACCAATCCCTCGGTGATAAACTCCCTTAAGGGCTATACTGGCCTCGGTCTCCCATCCCATGTTCTGGGACTTCCGGGAACCGATTATTCCAGCGCCATTCCGTATCCCAGCGGGCAATAACCATATAGTCATCGGACGCGTCTTGCACGCCCGTTGGTAACCAGGATGGAGCTTGTTTTAACGATATGCTCCCGTGGTAAAAATCGCGGCATCGCCTGACGATCGAGGGTCATTATTGGGGTTTGTGTATCAATGAAACAGAAATGGCAATAACCTCAGGAAACCTTGCTAGGCAACAGTTTGGGATAGAGAGCACAGGGTGCCGAAATAGGTCTCCAACCGATGACCGGGAGACACTTCAGGAATTTCTACAGCAGGAGAAGGGGATGATATTGGACCGTTTTGACTCACGTTTCGGTGCGCCAAGAGAAGCTGACCGTTTCGAGCCGGTGCAATTCCGATCTCCGCAAGGACTAGCCCTCGGAGAGGTTTTGGGTCCGAGGCCGTGAGGTCTCGGACTAACCCCTGTTGTCCGTGATGTCCTCGGCATCACGGACGATAGCGGACTTGTGCCCTTTTTTGTATCGGCAGGTTGCAACCTTGTCCGAGACGCCCGTGCCCCAGGTTCGGGTTACCTACGGGCATGAAAAATCAAGGGGATTGCGCTATGCTTAAAGATGACTTCCAACCGAGACCGTATTTCTCCGATGCTACGCGCTCGCATAAGAGACAGAGATTCCCGGCCTCGTTGATCACCCCCATTGTCGCGGACTCACTGGAAAACACCGGCAAACGGCTAGCACGCAGAGGAGAATTCTCTACCGCCCTGAGACTGTCGGAGGGATCTGGTTACGATGAGGTGAGAGATATCAGGGTTGGACGTCCATAAGCAGGTCATTGTGGCCATCGTCCTGCCCCCGATCTTAACAGAAGGCGCCACGCTTGGGCCAGCTGACCCTGGAGCTGCTAGAGCTGGCGGATGGCTTCAGGCGTGTCTGTGACGCGTGTGGCCATAGAGGTGGCTGTATGGGAAACCGATGGTACCAGTATCTGGGGGCGAATTATTTTGAACGGGATCGACAAGCCGTAGTCCGGTGCGAACCCGACGGTTGGAGGCATTCGGATACACCGTCGCCCTCAAGCCGATTGCCGATCCCGCGGTTCGACAACCTTATAGATATGGGACCGGAAGACCACGATAGGTACTGTATATAGTATAATGAACGTTTTTTTTCAAAGGAGACGATATGTTATGAAGAAACGCATTAATGCAACCGATGCACCTCAGCCGAGAGGAGCGTATTCTCAGGGAGTCGTTTGGAATAATATTTTGTTTACTGCGGGTATAGGACCTGTGGATCCAGTCACGAATGCGATTGTTGGGACGACCATCATCGAGCAAACGCATCAAGTTATGAAAAATTTGGGAGCTATCCTCCAGGCCAACAATATGAACTACGACCATGTGTTAAAAGCAACGGTACATTTGGCGCGCTTACAAGACGACTTTGCCGCCTTTAATGACGTCTACAAGTCATACTTCAGTGATGCTACGTTGCCTGTTCGCACTACGGTGGGATCCGTCTTGAACGGAATTCTTGTGGAAATTGACTTTGTTGCCGCCGGTCAACCATGACGTAGATCGCAGCGGTTCTCTTGGGAAAGGCAGAAATCATATTGCAAAGCAGAAGGGTTTGCAGGGAACTTTCTCCCCAATGGCCGCCAGGACAAGGTAGGTCCTCAACCGCGCCATTCTCACCGTGGTATGGGGATAAGTCAGTCGTGACCTTCACCCGCAAGCGGTGCGTCATCATAAATGCGTGATCACCGTGCCGACGGCTTATAGTCTACAGAAATGTGCCGTCTGCACACTTCACTCACCGCCGTCGTGATTGCGAAACGCGGTATCAAGAAACTTTTCTCCGGAGAACCGCTGACACAATCTTAAAAGGTCTGATGTGCAAATCCTCACGGGCGCACCACTTCAAAGCCAGACACCGCAAGCGATTTCGGTTTTCTTCTTGCCACTTTCTGGATATCCAAAGCCCTGCGTCACCATGAGCCGTCACCACGAGAGCAGAAACCGAAACCCCTTCTCCGGATTGTTCGTCCGGCCCCGGACGGGGGCAACCCCTCCCGGCGAATGTTGTGGAGTATCGGTGGATGACGATTTTCCCCGAGACTGCGGCAAGATTTGTGAGAACGTCCCCAAATTCCCCACCAGAACTTTGTATAATAAACCATAAATGCCATACGCAACCTGTTAAAATCTTGGGACGTTTGGGGTAAGGAGTCGGAATTAG
>JAKADI010000199.1:0-2004 GCA_021820675.1 Bacillota bacterium
CGTCCACAAAACCGATGGAAAGGAGATCGCTCATGGTTAAAGAAGGCGACTTATTATGGCATCCTCCCGATGCCTGGCGTGAGAGCGCCAACATTACCCATTTTTTCGCCTGGCTTCGGCACAAAGGCCATTCCTTTTTAGATTATGAAGCTCTGTGGCAATGGTCGGTGACGCAGTTAGAAGACTTTTGGGCATCCGTGTGGGAATACTTTGACATCCTTTCTCCCTCTTACGAGAGGGTGCTAAAGGAACGGTGTATGCCTGGAGCACAGTGGTTTGTCGGTACTCAGTTGAACTATGTCGAACAAGTATTCCGGCATCGTAATCCTCATGCCACCGCAATCTGGTCTAGTAACGAGTCGGGAAAAGAATGTACCATGACTTGGCTCCAGCTGGAGAATGATGTGGCTCGCCTCGCCGGCACGCTCAGAGAACTCGGCGTGGAGCCAGGGGACCGCGTTGCCGCCTATTTACCCAATATTCCGGAAGCTGTCATAGCATTTTTAGCAACCGCGAGCATTGGTGCCATCTGGTCCGTGTGTTCGCCCGATTTTGGTGCTTCAAGTGTCATCGACAGATTCCGGCAAATTAATCCAAAAGTGCTTATCGCCTGTACCGGTTACCGGTACAATGGCAAAGTATTTGATCGGAAAAACGAGAGTCTGGCTTTAATCAAAGCACTGCCCACACTCTCCCGGGTGATTTATGTCGACACGCTCGGAGCAGGGTGGCCAAGGGAAGGCTTGAAGTGGGAAGAAGCGTTAAGCACACCGGCCTCCCTTAATATCGTACGAGTCCCGTTCGATCACCCGCTGTGGATCCTCTACTCCTCAGGCACTACTGGTCTCCCCAAACCCATTGTGCACGGTCACGGCGGTATGTTGCTAACGCATTTGGTCTCGGGCGAATTTCATATGGACATGAAACCGGACGATCATTTTTTCTGGTTTACCACCACCGGATGGATGATGTGGAACGTCGTCGTCAGTGCATTGTTACGGGGATCGACGATCATTCTCTATGACGGGAGTCCGACCTTTCCGAATCCCAACGCCCTGTGGTCCTTAGCCGAACGGTGTGGCATGACCATCTTTGGGACCAGTGCTGCCTTTTTGCATGGGTGCCTCAAGCAAGGATTAGAGCCAGGAAAAACCCATGATCTTCACGCCTTGCGGTCCATTGGATCTACGGGGTCGCCGTTAACAGCCGAAGGATTTGAATGGGTCTACCAACATGTCAAAGCGGATGTTTGGCTTGCTCCGGCTAGCGGCGGCACCGACATTTGCGCTCCCTTAGTCGCGGGATTACCTGTATTGCCAGTCTATGCTGGGGAAATGCAGTGCCGAGTGTTGGGAGCCAAAGTGGAAGCCTATACCAAGGGGCAGCCGGTCATCAATGAAGTTGGAGAGCTGGTCGTCACACAGCCCATGCCGGCAATGCCTCTCTATTTCTGGGATGATACAGACTTTCGGCGCTACCGATCAAGCTATTTTGAATATTTCCCCGGCGTGTGGCGCCACGGCGATTTCATTCGAATCACGTCCAAGGGCAGCGCCCTCATTTACGGACGTTCCGATGCCACCATTAACCGTTATGGAGTGCGATTTGGAAGCGCCGACGTTTATCGTGCTGTCGAAAGTATGGATGTTGTCGATGAAAGTTTGGTTGTCGACCTGGAAGCGCTGGGACGCCAGTCGTATATGATCCTCTTTGTGAAATTGACAAACGCTCATGTGTTGACTGACGGGGTTCGGAAGGCGATTACCGAAAAGATTCGACAAACTCTCTCGCCGCGCCACGTTCCGGACGAAATTATCGCGGTGCAAGATATTCCTAAAACGTTGAACGGGAAAAAGATGGAGGTTCCGGTCCGAAAGCTGCTTTTAGGAATGCCGGAAAATCAAGTGCTAAGTCGTGACGCCATGAGCAATCCAGCCTGTATTGCCGAGTATCTCGAGATGGCTAGACGTTTCCATCAACGTCCAAACACCTAGCCTCATTCTC
>JAKADI010000199.1:2014-5012 GCA_021820675.1 Bacillota bacterium
TGATGCCAGTAGTCAAGTCCGCCAGGGTGCTTATGTTGCGGACGCAGATGCAAGGACCGGTTGAGTTCTAAGGGGTGCATATCGGGCACATTATGGAGGCATGTTCACACCTTGTGGTGAAAAAACGCGGAGATGACGTTTAAATATCACCAGGTTATGATTGATATGTCTTTTCGGACGTCAGTAGGCTCGTTCGGCAATCACATATTGTCATAAGGCTTTGATGAGGAAGTGGCGTGAAGTGGCAGACCCATGGAACGGACTGGCGACTGAAGCGTTCTTTAAACAGCCCACCCCTGATTTAGTAAGGCATTTGCTTGGCATGATCTGTGTACGCGATAGTCCTGGGGGACGTACGGCTGGCCGGATCGTTGAAGTGGAAATGTATCAAGGGCCGTGGGACAAGGCGGCACACAGTTATGGCGGGCGGGTAACGGAGCGTACACGGGTTATGTATGGCCCCCCTGGCTTCGCCTATGTCTACTTTGTTTATGGCATGCATTATTGTTTGAATGTTGTGAGCGGCGCTCCGGGACACCCGGAAGCGATATTGATTCGCGCATTGGAACCGGTCGATGGAATCGAAATGATGATGCAAAGAAGGCATATTGATGCAACACATGGGCAAAGATCCTTGTGCCAATTGACCAATGGCCCGGGAAAACTTACGCAGGCTTTGGGCATTACGCGAGAGGACAATGGCCTGGCGTTCTTTGATTCACCCTTGAAACTCTATCATGATCAAGACCCGCTGCCATCTGCACAGATCGCAACGGGTCCCCGGATAAATGTCGGTTATGCCGAAGAGGCGGCTAACTTCCCCTGGCGTTATTGGGTCAAAGGTCATTCTTGCTTATCCGCTAAAGGCAGTCCTCAAAAGACAAAGACGTGAACCATCTCAGGGATCTGTTTGAGATCACGCACGAGTTCGTCGGGAGCGGTTTGGTCTAACGACAAGATCATCAGTGCCTGGTGCATGTGTTCGTCTCGTCCCAAGTGGAGGTTTCCAATATTGATGTTATAGTGACCGACTAAGGTGCCGACTTTGCCTACGACCCCCGGCGCATCGTTATGCACCGTCATTAACGCATTCTTTGGCCAAGACAGATCCATGGCTAGACCGTTGATCCGTCGGATGCGCGGTACGTGGTTGTCTAGAACAACTTCAGTGGTCGTTTCAAGACGACCTTCCAACCGTAAGCTCAAAGCAGGCGCTTGATGGGGATCGCGCTCTTCAATAAGCAGTTTTAAACCTTGCTCTTCTGCTTTGATCAGAGCATTCACGGCATTAACCCGGCCATCTAACTGTTCACTTAACACAGCAGCCAAAACGGTTTGTTTGAGCCATGGTATAGCGTTCTTGACAATGGATCCTTTAAGGGTCAAAACCAACGGTAATGTGATGGTATTGTTCATTTGGGCGAAAATGCGCCCCACAACCCGAGCCCCTTCATCGAGTATGCCAAACTCATCGGGAGTAAGCGGAGGCACAGGCACATTCACAATGTTCGGCGGGGTTTGGCCTTGCAGTGCGGCCAGCACGCCTTGGGCGGTCATGACAGCAACGCCAGTCATCGCCTCTTGTGTACTCCCTCCCAAATGTGGGGTCAGCACCGCCCGGGGGTGTTTAAGCAAGGGAAAATCGCGGGGAGGAGGTTCTTGGCTGAAGACGTCGAGACCTACACCTAAAAGGTGGCCCATATCAAGCAGTTCCACTAACGCGGCTTCATCGATCATCCCGCCGCGGGCCACATTGACAACTACAGCGCCTTTGGGTAAACGAGACAGTAAGTCCATGCCAATTTGCGGACCCGACTTGGGCGTGTGCAGAGTTAAAACGTCGGATACCGGCATTAGTTCGTCTAACGAGTCAATTCGGGTGACGTTGTGGGCCTCAAAAATTTCATCGCCAACAAATGGATCGTAAGCGTAGACGGTCATGCGAAAACCGTGGGCAATCCGTGCCGCTTCGCGTCCGACTTTGCCAAATCCTATAATTCCCAGACGCCTTTCGTGAAGCTCCCCGCCGAGGAATTGCTTGCGGTTCCATCCTCCTTCCCGAACGTGGGCATCTCCTAAGTGCGTGTTGCGTAGAATTGTCAGCATGTGAGCAAATGCTTGTTCGGCGGCTGCTATGGCATTGGCTCCCGGGGCATTGACGACGGCGATTCCGAATTCCGTGCATGCCTTAAGGTCCACGTTATCGACACCCGAACCGGCCCGCGCCACGACTTTTAATCGCGGCCGGTTGGTGAGAATGTCTCGGGGCAGTCGGTGTGCGCTGCGAACAATTACTGCATCGTAGTTATCCAGTATGTCCGGCAACTGTTCTTTGGGAAGAAGGTCGTAAGCATCGACATCGGCTACCTCACGCAACATATCTATGCCTTCTTGTCCTAAGGTTTCTGTAATGAGAATGCGTGGGTGTGTCATTATGCACGGGCCTCCTCTTCCACGGTAACCGCGTTATGCCAGCTGACCCATGCCGCTTGGATTCCTTCAAGGCCTCCGGGGATCAGGTGGGCCAATGTGGCCAGACCTTGAAAGAGTTGTTCTGGTAAGACCGCTCCAACGTGACCGATCCGAATGTAGTCATGGTGCCAGGGGCCCATTGCTCCGGCAATTTGCAATCCCAGCTTGGCGGCTTGGTTTTTGAACTCAGCGGGAGCCATACCTTTAGGAGCCGCTAAGGCGGTCACCGTCGGTGAGGCAAAGCGTTCGTCCACAGGAGGCGTCATGCCGATCGCTTGGCCAAAGGCACGGGTCATTCGGCTCATCAGCTGATGACGGGCCAGACGCGGTGCTTCCCCTTCGGTTTCCAGTAAATTCAAGGCTTCTTCCAGTCCGTTCCATAACGACACGGCGGGCGTGTACGGGAATTGTCCTTTCAAATATGGCTGCAAGTCAAAGAAGAGCCGTCCGGGGCGCTGTGGCAAAACGGCCTCTTTGGCACGGGCCGACAGCGCTAAAATGCCGAGGCCCGGGGGGCACATAAATC
>JAKADI010000200.1:0-1011 GCA_021820675.1 Bacillota bacterium
AACATTCACCGACATACCGGCCAGTCCCATTCCAATACTAATGCCCCAGTTTTCTAGGGCGATGATAATGTTTCCGGGCACGATCTTGGACACTTTCCCCCAGATTCCTTGAAGTAGTCCCCCAATTAGGCGAGTAACGGACAGCATAAACCCGAGGTCGATATAGCCAAAACGCATGGTACGCATCAAAACGGGGTAGATCAGTGGTAACACAGCGCCACGCATGTGGGTCACCGCATGAGCCACGGTTAATAACCATAGGCGGCGATTAGCCTCCGTCACCGGGCTGGTAATGTCGTCAGCCTTGTTCGGCACTTTCATCGACGCTTTCCTCCCCTCGAGATCCTGGCCTTAGCCTACTGCCCGACAGAGTTCCTGAGAGAACTCATCCCAACTGAACCCGAGTGGAGCGCTTCGGCGGACTGCCGGCACGCTGCAACACAGACGACAGGGTACATATGGCTTTCTCGGGAATCTCTTGTGATCATGACACGCCACGGATTAGACCGGCAAGAGTCTGTCCCAGCTGATGGAACAATGAGGTTCGTCACGGCCTTAAAATTCCTGTGCCATGTTAGACGTCAGGGTTGGCGACACCACCCGGCAGCATTCATCTCCGATTAGTATCATATCCAGTCGGGATATGCTCCCGACATTAATTCATTAATTCTGGCTAGCCCGTGTGCGACAACTGCAGTCAATTGGCTTAGTCGTCTGGACCTTATCGACCCGGTGGACCTGTACGGTAAATATTTTGGAGTCAGCGTGCCGTACTTGAAACCGACCTAATGTCCAAAACTTTGCCATCGCGAACCCGACCGAAACAAAATACTGCCGACCCGTTCTTTCCCGTGATACATGAAATCCTCGTCTTTTCCTCATCCTAAAGGAATTCGATGTTGACGGATGTGATGAGGGAGGTGATTACGGTGTCGGTTTCATTACGCGGACGAATCGATCCTGCCTGGTTCTTTGGGCAAACCTTTGTGATTGGACTGGATTTGTATATTG
>JAKADI010000200.1:1021-5000 GCA_021820675.1 Bacillota bacterium
TCTCGCCCTTATTACCCTCCATTTCCCGGCAATATCACGAGCCCCCAAGCATGGCTAGCTTGCTGGTCACCGTTTTTGCTCTCACGTATGCCGTGTCCTCGCCTTTCTGGGGTGCCTTTGCGGACCGCTATCCCCGCCGGGTCATAGCCGTTTCAGGCCTTCTGCTCTTCCAGGCAGGTGACGTCTCAACCGCTCTCCAACCATCCTTCCCCTGGCTTATATTAAGCCGCGCCTTAGCGGCCGCTGGTGCCGCAGGTTTCACACCGACCTTATATGCCTATATCGCCGATACCACGCCACTTCAAAAGCGGGCAGGAGCCATGTCCATCGCCTCAGCCGGCTTTTCATCGGCTACATTTCTAGGTATTCCACTCGGCTTGATTATCGCCAACATATGGAATTGGCCAGGAGCGTTTTGGATGATTTTCGTCTTCAGCGTAATATCCAGCATGATTACATGGACGCTGTGGACCCCCTCTTCTCTAACATGGTCTCCTCGCCCGCCGTCGGCATTACCCAGCCGGGCGTTAACATTAAATTACACCCTCACCACTTTTGCTTTTGCGAGCTTTGGTGCGGTATATACCTATCTCCCTTTGGATCTCAGTCGGCACTTTCACTTTACCGCAGGCCGTTTAACATTGTTCATGATGGTGTTTGGTTTATTTGGTCTCATGGGAACACTGGCCGCGGGATATCTAAGTGACCGAATTGGTCACTTACGCGTCGTGCGATGGGGCATTTTGTTAGAAATTTTACTGCTACTGGGGCTCCGTCACCATTGGACTGGCAATGCCCTTTGGGCCAGCCTTCTATTGTTTTCCATGGTCACATCGTATACTCCTGTTCTCAAAGCATTGGCGAGTGCCAAAGGTGCTAAAGGATTAGCACTATCTTGGAATAATGCGGCCATGTATTTTGGCATCTCCCTGGGCTCATGGGGTATGGGTATGGTCTGGGCGCACGGCATGCCAGCGATTTATTTAGGAGCCGCCACTTTCACCACCATTGCCTGGGTAATCGCCCTATGGATCCGCGAATAAATTTTTGTTCATATTTTCCATTTATGGGGCATATGATCAGAACTATATGACCACTAACCCCTAACTGATGGAGGAATGTGAATGATTGAATCGCCAACTACTAATACTTGGATTCGACATGTTAGTCGCTGGCCCCTACGCATTATTGTCGGGATCTTTGCCTTGACCTTTGCTGCAGTGCTGCAGGGCACACTTCGTCAGGATTTAGCTCGATCACCTGCCCCCGCGTCGCCTCCTATCCCTAGCCAGACCCAGATTCAACCCACGCCCATACTCCGGCCAGCAAAACCCATGGTTCCAATCAAATCCCCGCGCAAGACCCTCTCATGGGCGCCCCGAATCTATCATATTCAGTGGGGTGATTCGTTATGGGCCATCGCGAATAAATTTCATGTTACCGTGTCCGAACTGGAACAGGTGAATCACCTCACATCAACGACCATCTACGTCAATCAAACCTTGACAATCCCCCAAACATATGTTGTCAAGACCCATGACACTTTAAATAGCATAGCCCATCAATTTCACGTCCCGTTAGTTGTACTGTGGCATGAAAATCGGTTGTTGACCGATAAGTTGCATCCGGGACAAACTTTAATCATTCCGTCCACGGGACAAGCCAGCGCCAGCTTTCAAGCCCACGCCCCTGGGCCCGAACGGTCCGCCTTGCCGTGTTCGCGTGAGAACTTTCGCCTTTTAGCTCATTTGGTTCAAGCCGAAGCTGGAAACCAGCCCTTTATCGGGCAAGTTGCAGTTGCCGCCGTTGTGTTAAACCGCCTCAAAACGCCTGGGTTCCCTAAGACGATGCCTCAAGTCATTGAAGAACCCGGACAATTCCAATCGGTCAGTAACGGTTCAATTTGGCAACCAGCTAATTCCATCGCTTATTTGGCCGCCAGCGCGGCTTTAAAGGGATGGGATCCCACCCATGGTGCATTATTTTTCTACAATCCTTCCCTGCCTTATGATAGCTGGATAGCCACGTTACCCGTCACGGCATCAATTGGTCAACAAGTGTTTTGCCGCTAGTCCCTCAGGGCAAAGGTTTCTCTGGCGTGATCTACGATCTGTTGAATCACGCGGTCCGGGCCGAAGTGAGACAGATCAAGCCAGTGAGCTATTTTTTCCGACCGAAACCAGGTAAGTTGTCGTTTGGCATATTGCCTGGTATGCAAAATAATGAGGGCATCACGTTGGGAATCCGAAGTGAGACCGTAGGCCCAATCCACTGTCTCTTTATACCCAATTGCCGACAAGGCTTGGGAATGTCGGGTTATTCCACTGTGCAGGAGATTTAACACTTCTTGCGGTAATCCTTGAGCGATCATGCGCTGCGTACGGATGGCGATGCGTTGGTGCAGTTCCCGCAAGGGCCTCGTCACCACCCAATAAGCGACATGATAGGGGCTGTCTTGACCAGCACGCGGTAACGGTTTCCCGGTACTCCAAAGCACTTCTAAAGCCCGAACCAAGCGCTGGTGGTCATTGGGTGCTATGGCCTCATAACTCGCCGGATCGAGAATTTTTAAAAGCTCCCGGATCATTTGCCAGCCGTGTTCCTCGCCAATCATGCGAATGTGCCGCCGCAAGATTTGAGATAGTTGCGGGTTTTGAGCCGAGAATAAATAATTTTGGATTAAGGCTCGAATCCAAAGGCCTGTTCCGCCAACAAGAATTGGCAGTTGTCCTCGGTGGGCAATGTCGGCAATCACGCCCTTGGCATAACTTTGGTAATCGGCCACAGAGAAAGGCGAGGACGGGCTGACGATGTCAATACCGTAATGTGCGATGTTGCGTCGATCCGGGGTTGGAATTTTTGCCGTGCCAATATTGAGGTCCTGAAAAACTTGACCGGAATCACAGGATAAAATTTCCCCGTGCAGACGCTCCGCAATGACCAAGCTTATTTCAGTTTTGCCGGCAGCCGTTGGCCCAGCAATAATCAACAGTGGCTGTTTATCCTTTGCGCCCAAAACGTCTGTCGACCTCCTCGAGCGTCATATGCAGGATCGTCGGGCGTCCATGAGGACAACCTCTCGGATCTTCAACCGTCGCCATCATGGTCAGTAGTGCTTGCATTTCCTCCATCGTTAGAATCCGGTACGCTTTAATAGCCGCTTTGCAGGCTGCCAAAGCATATTTGGCTTCCTGTGTCCAAAATATAGGATGTCCGTGATGGGGTTCTCCGTCTGCCAAGGATTCTAGCACCGTGCGAATGATCCCGCCGCTTTCACTGGGCTCTACCAGTCCTTGCGGCAAGGCCCGAATCATTAAAGTCGTCCCCCCCACCTCAGTAATGTCAAAACCCATCTCTTCAAACATCGTCTGATATTCCCGCCATTTAGACCATTCTCCAGGCAAGCACGTATAGGTGTACGGGATAAGGAGTGGCTGTGCTATCAAGACATCTTGGCCCTTGCGCCGGAACTGTTCATAGTATACCCGCTCGTGGGCCGCATGCTGATCGATCAGGTACAACCCTAAAGGGCCTTGGGCTATGATGTATTTAGCCTGCCATTGCGCCAGCGGAATTAACGCCCGATATTCATCGTGCAGCACGGGCCATGTATTGCTTGGTTCCGAGACAGAATCAGGGGACCATTTCATTTGCGCAAGTGGCGTTTGTTCCTCTTGGGGCGCATACACCGCCGAGGTTACAGTTTGTAAGGACGATACCCCTAGAGGTGCCGATGCGGAGTGATCGGCCAGGGATTTCTGTACAACGTGGTAAAGTTTGCCGGCGATAAACCGCTCATGCTCCAGCCGCACCTCGGCTTTGGTCGGATGTGCATTAGGATCAACTTCGGAGCCGTTAAGCGTCACAAACAGCCAAAAATACGGGTAACGGCGGTCTGGCATTTGCGGCCGAAAAGCTTCCTCGACCGCCTTGCGAAGGACCCAATTGGTAACCCAGCGCCGATTAATATACAAACTTT
>JAKADI010000201.1 GCA_021820675.1 Bacillota bacterium
TTCAGTCTCCACAATGCACGTATCACAGGTTTGGATAGGCCCCAGATCGGGATGATAGCAGATGTGGGGAAGTTCTTGGCCATTTTGCAATAGGACTTCGAGAATCGTCTGACCGCTTTGGGCTGGAAAACTTTCCCCATCGACGATAATTTCCCAATCAGACTGGCTCACAAAGCATGCCTCCTTCAGTAAAGATCAACTCGCAACAACAAGACAAAATTCTGAGGATATGGCGGATTTATGGGAGCAAGGACTACAGGTCCAATGCGCTACCCAAAACAGGTGTCATCTGATCCCCCTTTGGCCGTGATAACGAATTGATGAAATCCGCCAGTCCCATGACAATCCGAGGCTCCACCCCGAAAGGCGAAGGGAAATTTGCGGACTTGGGGTGGACGGCACTCACCCCCCAACTCCTTGATTTCGTATTATAGATCATGCCTGTCATCAACCCCGCATTGTCAGCATACTGAAAATTTTATGCCAAGATCACATTGCCCTCGCACACAGGATAGGCAGGAACATCGGGAACTATACGCATGAGTCGGCCAGGTGGCCCCGTGAGGCCGTGGACTGTGTTTAAGTGCGGGGTAGGCCGGTCGGGATGAGGAAGGGGCATGCATGCATGGGCCGTGGAGCCCAGCGCACAGCTGACAAATTGGCTGTGCGCTGAATGATGTGGGGAGGTATACCGTGGGATGGAAGACGGGTTCAATAAACCGTGAGGTATTGGTCGATTTCCCAATCATGCACTTGCTGCCGGTAGATCTCCCATTCGATGCGCTTGGCTTCCAGGAAACGTGAAAATATATGGTCTCCCAATGCTTCGCGCATTACGGTGTCTTGCTCCAAAAAATTCAAGGCCGAGGCTAAATCTTCGGGGAGATTTTCAATGCCGTATTCATGCCGTTCGTGTTCGTGCATGCGGTAGATATTGCGGCTAACCGGAGCGGGGGCATCCAATTTCCGCCTTATCCCGTCCAAACCTGCCTTAATGGTGACGGCCAAAGCTAAATAGGGATTGCAGGACGGATCGGGCGAACGCAATTCAATACGTGTGGCCTCACGCCGGGCCTGCGGCACGCGGATCATGGGGCTGCGGTTTCCCATGGACCAGGCAATATAGACGGGCGCTTCATAGCCGGGAACCAAGCGCTTATAGCTGTTGACTAAGGGGTTAGTGATGGCTGTAAAGGCTTTAGCATGATCAATTAAGCCAGCAATATAGCGTAGGCCGGTTTTGCTGATACCCTCCGGATGTTTTGTCTCGTGAAACACGTTGGTGCCGTCTTTGAATAAGGCTTGGTGTAGGTGCAGTCCCGAACCATTGACACCCTGTAAGGGTTTGGGCATGAATGTCGCGTGGAAATTCCGCTGTAAGGCAACGGTTCGGGCGATAAGCCGAAAGGTTACTATGTTGTCGGCTGTCCGTAAGGCATCCGCGTAACGTAAATCGATTTCGTGCTGGCCGGGAGAAACTTCGTGGTGAGTGGCTTCAATACCGATCCCCATTTGTTCCAATGTTAACACGATGTCTCGGCGGACATCTTCTCCGAGATCCACGGGAGACAAGTCGAAATAGCCTGCTTGATCGACGGTCCGGTTGGTGGCTTTGCCCTCCTGGTCGCGTTCAAAGAGGAAAAACTCGGGTTCGGGACCCACGGTGATACGATAACCCATGTCTTCAGCGTCGCTTAATACACGCTTGAGAGCGGTTCTGGGATCCCCAGCAAAAGGTGTTCCGTCAGGATGCCTAATGTCGCACATAAGCCGGGCCGTCATTCCTTCTTGGCTACTCCATGGGAAGATCGCAAAGGTGTCCGGATCCGGATCAAGATGCATGTCCGATTCTTCGATTCGGACAAATCCTTCGATGGATGAGCCGTCAAACATGATCTGCCCATCCAGTGCCATTTCTAAGGAGTGGAGCGGAATGGCAACATTCTTGACCACGCCTAAAATGTCGGTGAATTGCAAACGGATAAATTTTACATTCAGCGCTTTGGCTTTCTCTAATACATCGGCTTTTGTCAGTCCCATAAATCCTCCTAATTCGGCCATGCAAGACAACAAGATGTAGCATGTCCTGTTGGAAAATTTGTTAACCCCCGTCCTTGGTTGAGCCAAGATTTAGGGGGAACGCTCGGCTAATCTTCTCCTATTATACCGAACGGCCATTTTGGGGAAACCACGGGTTTTATGGGTCAACGGCGTTGATGTTCCGGGGTGTTTTGAAGCGGTTGATACGGGATTAGGTCATTTTCGGAGCGCCGGTGCCGCCCGGTGCCGCGGGGTGGGGAGTGTCGCGTGGTCACAGCTGCTGGTCGAGGAGGGGCCCTTCGCAAGAGATGAAGGAGGACCAGCCTGTTAAAATACCAGGCGACCCTCCATTGTCAGCGTCTAGAGTAAGCGGATAACACGGGCTAGGTCAGATGTTTTTTTACGCCTGCCGATGACCATGACGGTATTTCCGGGTTTGATTTGGCTGGCTTTGATGGTTTGCTTTTTCTGCCGGTAGCGAGTATGGGAAGTGATAGTGAAGGTCCATATTGTGCCCGTTTTGGTTTTGACCACAATCTGGGAAGAGGATAAACCGGTAACGGACCCTTTAACATGGATTCCCTTGGGTTTGTGCGCCTTTTTACTATGACTTACGCTATGACTTGCGGATGGCGACGCTGTGCCTGCTGCCGGCTGACTGGCGGCTGTCCCGCAGCCAGCTACCCAGAGGCTGATGCCGGCAATCAAGATGGGTCGACTCCATTTGGAAAAGAATTGCGTCTGCGTCACGCCATTATCGCCGCCTTTTGAGGGAGTCTGTAGGTCCGGACCTTGGTATCCATCACGTTTGCACTATGCATGGTGACTCGGCCTGACGAGGACAATCCAGTGACGCCCAGCGTGATGCAGCATAACGGTGGAGCCAGTTGGAATTTGCGATAGTGAGCTGTGGGGATGCTTAGCCCAAACGACCTTCACCCGGCGTGCGGGAATCTTGATTTGATCGGTACCCCATGGGCTTTTGATGGTAACCGATGTGGCGGAGGCGCTTTCGAGCTTGCCGTAGACATTATGCTTTAGGGTTTGCGCAATCTTTCCCCACGCGATATGGGGAATGGCCCGGGCAAACAGGATTTGATGGGTCACAGGATTGATAGCCGCCCTCACACGGGAATGGACGGCCGCTTTGGTTAACTGCGCTTTGTTGATAGCATTGGCATAGTCGTATGACAGGGTTCCCATTTTTTTGGTAGATACGCTGAGCGTATTGGAGGAATTTTGGGTAATGACACCCGTGCGGACGATGGGGCAGACTTGGATCACTTGCGTGGCAATTTGATTTCCGGTGCGGACCCCGTAAACCACCACATGCGTGCCGGATTGCATATGCGTGAGTCCTTCGAGCATCGGCGCTCCCGTGATCGAGACATTTTTAGCGTGGGCCTTAACATCCCATGCCCCATTTTGACTTTCTAAAATGCCATGGCCGGCGGGATGGAGTGTAATCACCCACGAGGACGATTGTCCTTGATGGACACTGACAATCTCGCCCACTTGCAGAACATGATTGGGCAAAGTGTACCATCCGGCTCTGACACTGACGGCAGATAGCGGCAATGTTTGAGGCGGCACACTTTTATGCCCCCTGGGTGTAATGGTGAGATTAGTTTGCGTCAGTGCGGTAATGCGGCCGGAATAATTGTGGGAAGCATGAGGGGCTACAGACAATTTTTGGGTGGCGGCGGAAAAGGGAATGGTCATCGGTCCCGATGCGGTATAGGCTACTGCCCCCGCACTCAATAATAGAAGGGACGCCGATGCACCGTACAGGACTGTCTTAAGCGATGATTTCATGGGATTTGTCATCCTCCTCAGTAGGACATGAATATTCAGTTCTAAAACACTGGCCATTGTACCAACGTAAGCTGAACCCCTGCTAAAAATTGGCTGAATTTCTGTTGAAAATTTCTTGTGCTACCCGTCATAGCGCAGGGCATGGATAGGTTGGAGCCCCGAGGCTTTGATGGCCGGATAGAGTCCAAAGATCAGACCGACGGCAGTGCTTAAAACAAAAGCCAGGATTAAAGCCGTGGGCGAGAGCACCACGGGTGTCTTAAATAGTGCAGTGAGAAGATGCATCACGCCTAATCCTCCAACCACGCCCAGAACCCCGCCAAGCAAGCTCATCATCATGGACTCTAGGAGAAATTGGAGCAAAATATCTTCGCGGGTTGCCCCTAATGCTTGCCGGATACCGATTTCCCGGGTACGTTCAGTGACGGACACCAGCATGATATTCATGATTCCAATGCCGCCTACTATGAGCGCGATAGCGGCAGTGCCGGCCAAAAGATGGGTGAAAGTGGCCCGTGTCGACTGCAGTGTCTGCAGCACTTGGTCTTCAGAGGCGACGTTGACGGCCTGCGCGGAGCCAAATTCATTCGTGTAGAAATTGGTGAGATAATTGGCCACGAGATTGGCCAAATTCGGACTGGGCGCCTTAACCACCAACTGGCTGAGTTGGTTGGTACCCAATACCGTTTGAGCCACGGTAATGGGAATGAAAATTTCGTTGTCTTGACTGGCGCCCGGCCCCTGGCCGACCGCGTTTAAAACCCCCACCACATGAAACTGCTGGCCAAAAATCATGATTGTCGATCCCACCGGATTATTCCCCCCAAATAGGGTTAGGGCTTGATTAGCCCCTAATACAGCTGAATGTTGGGCCATTGATACCTCGGGTGGCGTAATGAAGTGGCCGGCAGCTAGCGACACGCCGTTGAGATGAAGATAGGACGCCGTTGTCCCGGCTACTTGTGCGGGGCCTTCGGCCGACAAGGTCGACACTTTGGTTCCCGCGTTCATCTCCGGCACAACTAGCACGGGAAACGGAACAATGTGGCTAAGATTCGTAGCTTGGGTAGCGGGGAAGGGTGTCCCGGCTGACGGAGAGACAAAGATCACATTGGTCCCCAACGTTTC
>JAKADI010000202.1 GCA_021820675.1 Bacillota bacterium
CTCGCCAAAAACTTTCCGCAATATCGCCTCCGGCCCTTCCTGATCGGCATAGGCAAACACCTCAACATCCTCCCCCACATGCTCCCGGGCCTCTTGCGCATTCACGGACGCAATAACCAAAGAGGCGCGATCCCCTGATATCCCGAGAAATGTCAACCGTTCGTCGGCCAAGGGGGACCACGAAAGCAAATACCGGAAATCGTCGCCTGGAGCCAGCAAGATCATGGCATTGTCTTGGTGGAGGTGTTCTTGAACCGTGGCCAATCTGTGCATACCCATCCTCCTTACTAGATTCCATCTCCATTTTTATGGTATCACAAACTGTCACCAGCTCTGCCGCATCCTGTCGAGGAAATACGCGTTAATGATTCTTGGCCCATGGTCTAAAGCCATTGGCGGCACATGGAAGGCTTTTCACCTGATCACTGGAAATGGCGGTTTTTAAGGTCATAATGCTTGACGCGGTGCGGTTGAGTATTCCCCCTTTAGCCCCCTCAACCAGGGAATTCTGGCAAAATGCCCCCAAGGCCCGGGCATGCATTGGAGATCAAACCAAGGAGATCATACGAAATGAGTCCTCCCGGATTCAAAACCCGGAGCCGTATGCGGACCGCTGTGATAGTATGGGTTTATGATGAATCGCAATGAAATCCGCTGGACGCTGTCTAGTGTAATCGCTTGACCGTAAAGTGGGTCTTTGACATTCAACACGTTTGTGCTGGCGCAGGCACTACGCATTTCATCTCGGGAACATTTTCACACGGCTCTCTCGTCCGTTAAAAAGGCAACTCGCCAAATGCGGGGAAGATAAATAGCCTTATATCCTCCGAAGATGATCGTCTCTTACTCGGATCATGGCGCCGAAGGACTATCCTGGCCGTGGACATAGGTTCTTGTGCCATCACATTCATCACCATGCCGAAGTCACTCCGTAGGAGTCTAAAAACCTGATATCTTTGTCTTGGAGGGCGGAATTATACGGAGCGTCCAATAAAACCAAATACCATGAATCGAGGGATATCGTGTACCCCAGTATTTACCGTATCACTTGGAAAACGTTAGGACATCGTCCCCGCGTTGTCTGGATTTTGTTGTGGCAGCTCCTATTCGTCGTCGTTGCCGCCGCTATTCTCCTGGCATTCGGCCTGAATCAGCTCTCAGCCCTTCTCGGAAAGGCCCCGTCGCCGACCGTGCATTCGCACAACTCTATCATCCCGATCATGGTTTTGGGGATTGTGCTCTTCCCATACTATCTCGCTGGATACTATGGAACCGTGGCCGAGGCAATCAAGGACAAACCTCTGACTCTCGGCAGTTTTCTCGGCAACGGGCTGCGGTATTTCAGCCGCAGCTATGCCTTGATTCTCACGACACTGGGAACGTTGGCCGTCTGGGTGTTGGTTCTGGGATTAGCTTATTTCGTCCTCTTTTCCATCGTTCATCTACCGTTGACGACAATGATCCCCATCTTAGCCGTCTTGGGTATGATAGGAGCTATCCCTTTAGGCTTATGGCTGTTATGGTTTGTGAACCTGCTTTTTGTCGCGGGCTTTAAATGGCCTAAAGCCCTTAGCCGCGCGTCAACCTTTGCTAGGCGCTATGCCTGTTTAACAGCCGCCATCGTAATCACCGCTCTTATCGGTCAACTGCTTATCGTCTGGGGTACGTTATGGTTGGCACAATATACGGGAATGGCTGGGCAAATTCTCAACTATTTTATCCTGGTCCTAACCGGCCTGTTTTGGAGCCTTTCGTTCATGGCTCTATACCGCGTCGTGACGAGAAAGCCGGAGCAAGACGAAAGCGCAGCATCCATGTAGATCACAGACACGGCCTGCATGGTCCTAGGAATTATCCACCCCGTCAAACCTTGACGCCCGCCGTCTTCGGACCAGACGGCGGGCTTTGGGAATGTTATTGATTTGTTTTTTTGCAAAACTCGACAAAAGATGGACAAAAACAACATGGTTCTTGCAAAATAAGGACAAGTACATCACTGCATTATTTTCGAGGAGAGACACGAGACGTCAGGTCAAAACACGATGCCAACAACACCCGATATTGCCACCTGGATTCAGCAATCCCCGCGATTTTACTTGGTATTCCAACCCCTGGTATCGTTGGCCAATGGCCACGTGATGGGTTATGAAGTCTTATCGCGGCCGCTCAATGCCCGCAATCAACTGTTATGTGTCGAAGAGTTTTTTCACCAAACCGCTCTTCAAGGACTTGCGGTCGAAATAGACCGGATAATTGTCGAGGAAATCACGCATTTCATCCAAACGCACGACATTGTCAGTCCGTTATTCGTCAATCTCCATCCTGATTCCCTGGTCGACCCCACCATACATCATCTCCTGCAGTCCTGCCCGAATGGTTCGGTGGTCATTGAAATCACTGAACGCGGCAACTGGATTGGCCAAGTCGTCGAGGAGGTCGTCGAGGGATTTCGTCACCGCGGAGGCACGATTGCGTTGGATGATTTTGGGACCGGATATTCCGGATTGGAGAAATTAGTAGCGGTACGTCCCAATTTCGTCAAACTGGACCGTTCCCTGATTGCGCAATGTCACATGTATCCCATCAAACGCAACCTAATGGCCTCCGTCAGCCACATGGCCCAGTTTTTGGGCTTTCGGCTCATTGCCGAAGGAGTGGAGACTTGCGATGAATTGTTAACCTGCATCGATCTCGGTATCGAAATCGGCCAAGGCTATTATTTTGCCAAGCCCGCAACGTGGGATGACATCGCAGCGCCAACCGGGGAGGTCATCACGGCCATTCAAGAGCGTCAACAAGAAATTCTCGATTCATCCAGCAGCACGTTCAGTGGCGATCCCTTTGTGGTCCACTGGGTTCGTATGCTGCAACATCTGGCGGAGGAGGATTTATCCCACCAGGAGAAAATGACCACGCTTGTGGCCACGGCATTCAAAACTCTGCAGCCGCCAGCCATGACGGTGTTAAAGGCCACAAAATCAGGACTTTTGCCCGTTTTCAGCATGGGCCATTCGTATCACGACATCATTCCTTGGGATAGCCCGTCTTTAGCCGTCAAGGCATTCCAGCAACAAAACCCGCTCATTGTGCAAAGGAAGACCGCAAGCATAGCCCACGATTACGGACCTATTATGAGTGCCCTCAACTTTCCCGAATCGGCTGCGTTTTTTCCCGTGGGCAAGCCCTACTGGGGCGTGGTCGGATCGTATTATCGCGGCCCATACAAATGGAGTGACGGCCGTTTGCAAATTCTGCGCGGCCTGGCCTACTTAATGACCCTATTATTGCCGTACCCCGGACCATAGAACCGTCCCTTTCCTCGCCCGTTTTTAAGGCAATTGCTTGTTGGCCGCCTTCAGGCCGTTTTCCGACGTTTGCTGTTGTCGCGAATGTTTTTTGGAGTAGAGAAACCACCACATGACCAAAAATCCTAGCCATATGATACCGGACCATACCGAAACCTCGGTCAGGGGGGACATCATGATGGCTCCGAGCATCAATGCCAGCAACACTAACCCGGCAATGGGCAGAACAGGCCATAGCGGAAGAGGATAACGCAAGGAAGCCGCTTTCCCGCCTTTTCGCCGTCTGAGTGTGATTTCCGATAATAAGATCATGCTCCAGGTCCATATGGCCGCAAATGCCGAAGCGCTGGAAATCCACACATACACGGAGTTCGGGGCGAGATAGGTGATGACAATCCCGAATGACATGCCCAGTCCTGTCATGAGGACCGCCAACTTGGGCACTTTATAGCGGGATAAATGATTCAAGACCCCAGGCAAATAACCGTCTTTGGCCATGGAAAACAGCATCCGGCTCCCCCCGTAAAGGCCAGTATTGGACGAGGATAAGCCAGAAGAAATAATAATGACGTTCACAATTGTCGCCGCCAGCGGAATCCCGGCTTTGGCAAACAACAGCACATAAGGGCTCATATGGTGTCCTGCTAGGGAGGTCCAGGAAAACGCCATCAACATCACCGCAATGGAGCCAATGTATAAAATGGCAATTCGCCACGAGACATTGCTCACAGCTTGCGGAATCGCTTCATAAGGGCGACCGGTTTCCCCTGCCGTCACAGCCAGGGTTTCCACTCCGCTATAGCCTAACACCACCAGGGATACCGCCTGCAACACGCCCGAGAGGCCTTGTGGAAAAAATCCCCCGTGCGTCCACAAATTGGATAGTCCCGCGCCATTTATCGCCATGATTGCCATAAGGAGACCCAACACCATAAAGCTGGCAATCGCTAAGATTTTCAAGATGGCAAACCAAAATTCCAGTTCGCCAAACACCTCAACCGAAAATAAATTGGATATCACAAAGAGCACAAGAGCGATAAAACCGGGAATCCAGGGCGGAAACGACACAAACCAATACTGAATAAGCAGTCCAATGGCGGCCAACTCCGACATGACCGTGGCAACCCAAAAAAACCACCACATGCCGCCAGTGAGAAATCCCCACATCTCACCAAAGGATTGATTGGCAAATCGGCTGAAAGATCCCGCCAACGGTTCCTCAACGGTCATCTCTCCTAATGCCCGCATAACAATCGCAACAATGATGCCGCCTAAGACATAGTCAACGATGACGGCCGGCCCGGCCAGTTTCAACGCCACGCCCGCACCATAAAAGAGGCCCACTCCAATGACTCCGCCAATGGACAACAGTTGGACTTGACGCGGTCCTAATGCCCGTCTAAGACCCTGATTCGGTAACATCTTTTTGAATTTAGGAATACTAGGCGAATTGCTGGCTGAGATCTGTCAGCAATTCTTTCCTCCCCTCGGTGACAACATGTCAATCCCCCGTCAGTATTTCCGTCCAGGCCACAGCCTATTTCCGCCACGAAATAAAAAGCTGATCGCCTCCTGAAAGACACCCGCCCCGGCGGGGACGATCTGGCTGGCGGGTGCAATTCATTGACAATCAAGATGCCCGACTCTGTAAGAGAGCAGATGGCGATCTCGTGCA
>JAKADI010000203.1 GCA_021820675.1 Bacillota bacterium
TTCAGCAAGAACTGGGCGATATGGGATACAAATTCCAGTTTATTACCCTGGCGGGGTTCCATGCCCTGAATTACAGCATGTTTCAACTGGCCCATCAATACCGCCAGAAGGGCATGAAAGCCTACGCTGATTTGCAGAGCGAAGAATTTGAGGCGGAGGCACAAGGCTACACGGCTGTTCGGCACCAGAGGGAAGTGGGAGCCGGATACTTTGACGAGGTATCCATGGTGATAACCGGGGGAACGTCGTCAACCCGTGCATTACTCGGGTCGACAGAAGAAGCGCAGTTTAGTTCACGATAATAAGGGGGAGGATACCATGTTGCGGTGTATGAATACCGAAGTTCACGGAGAAGAGGGTACGCTTATCGATGTCATCGCTTGCCGTACGTGCCGTACACTATGGTGTCGGAGCTGTGAAAGCGATATGCAAGTTTGCCCGGAATGCGGAGGGAACGACATCGAGGCGATGACGTTAGGCGACGACGCTTATCTGTGATCTCTTATTGGCTTATAACCGGCCGCTTTGGGGCGGCCGGTTTTCGATTTTCGTAGCTAGTATGATGAAGAGGACGTGACGACACCGTGTTCACGGAGGAGCGCAAGGGCAGCCCTGCGGTCGATCACTCCGACGTGCACCACTTGATTGTTGATGATGGTGCTCGGGACACTGCGAATATATAATTTTACCGCTAATTCCCGACCTTCCAAAGTTCCCACGTCGATTTCACGCACTGTAAAGCCATAGCGACTGGCTAACTCTTTCCATTGCCGAACGGCGGTAGGGCAGGTTTTGCACCAAGGAGACGTTGCGACAATGACCTCACCCATCTTAATCACCTCCTAGCTAGCTACAGCGCATACACTGAATTTTGTCACGGACAATTTTCTCACGGTAAAGGGCAATAGCTCGGTCTCCGGTTACCAAATGGTCCCAGTCGTGTTGGCTGTCTACGTGTAACTTGGCGATCCACGCTGATCCATAGGGATCAATATTGAGTAAGGCCGGCTCATCATGAAGTGTGTGGTTGGTTTCGACAATCGTGCCCGATAACGGGCAGATCAGTGGACCCGCCCATTTTCCGCTTTCCAGAGACGCTAAAGACTTTCCCCGCACAATGTGCAACCCGATTTTTTTGGGACGCACGAACAAAATGCGGCCAGAAAGGGTTTGAGCCGCATCGGTCATCCCGATCCATCCCATATCGCCTTCTCTTCGAGCCCAGACATTATTGTCAATATCGTAATAGAGGTCGTCCGGTATATCACAGCCTTGAATCTCGGCCACCTTAGGCACCTCCTATATCATTGTCGGAAGTCGGGATTTAACGCATTGGCAAAGAATAAACGGGGCGCGCCAAAAACTGTTGAATAATCTTAACGGCGCCGGATTCCATATCACCGATCAGGAGTTCGTCCAGATTGTGGCCAAATGCGAGGCCAATCAATTGAGTATAGTACACCACCGGTAACTGGGCCTGGTTCCCTACGGCTTGAATGGCCCGAAGTTGCAGGGCATCTAAGCCGCCGGCGCATTTTGGGCACATGAGGGCCAAGATGTCGGCGCCACTGGATTTGGCTTGAGAAAGGATACGCCCGGTTAGTCGGCCCGATGTCCTTTCATCGGACAATAGGTTTTTCCCTCCACAACATGTCGTTTCAGCAGGGTGGGAAACGACTGTCGCACCCAGGGTTCTGAGCAGATCGTGCATGAAATGGGGATGTTCCGTGTCTTCCCCAGCTATTTGCACGGAACTCACCATGTTCCCGGGGCGATGATACAAGCAGCCATAATAGGGGGCGACCCTTAGACCGGACAACGGGATCTTGACATGCTGAGCGATGGTATCCAGTCCGATAACATGGACTAAGTATTCGAGCGTATTGCGGACAGAGGGTTTTTCGGCTAACGGCGGTTCCTGGGCTTCCTGCAGCATGTGTTGAATGGCGGATTGAACAGAGTCATTGCTGTCAAACGCATTAGCGGTCCGGGACAATTCATGGTAGCAGACATTGCACGAGACCATGACGCTCGTTTCGCCTTGATTGATGAGGTGGGCTAAATTTCGAGCGGGAAGGAAATGACTTTTGAGACCGTCCCCTTTTAGTTCCCCGGCTCCGCAGCAGGAATAGTCTTCGACTTCCACCAAGGCAATGTCTAAATCCTTGGCAACAACGCGTGTACTAACGTCATAAGCCCGGTCGATGGTCTTCAGAGAGCATCCCGGAAAATATGCGGTCTTTGTCATGTGATACCTCCTTGTTGGTCATAACGCCACCTTTAGTGCGCGAGCACATTCCGGCTCCGTGACCAATGTCGGGGACGACCGATGAACAAGGTGCGTAAACCCCGGCCGTCGCGGAGCATTTTCCAGACGGTCTTTCGCATTTCCGGTGTGAAGAGTTCTTGACGGCGACTTAGCCGGTTCAGAAATTCGGCTTGCAAGCGAGGCAAACTTAAACGTCCGTAGGTCAAGAGTTGATGGCGATACGTATCATGATTGGCGCGGTATGCCGGATCCATGCTGTCTGGGACCGTATGGTGCAGCCATTGTCCGATAGATTCAATTACCTCAGCGGTGTTGACGCCTTTGGGGCAGTGGTTGGTGCAAATATAACAACCGACGCAACGCCAGATCACATCGGCCTGTTTGATCAATTCGTCTCGGCGCCCGGTCCGTACCCAATAAATAAACTGGCGGGGATTAAACTCGGATATCTCATGGGCTACCGTGCATCCTGCTGTACACATCCCGCACTGAATGCAATTGTCGATGCTGGATCCGATAAAGCTTTCCCGCACGGTGTCCCAGGCCTCCCATTTTGGCTGGGCGTGGACACGGGATTTGAGCATAGTGTTCCAGCGTCCGGAAATGTCAATGCCATCCATGACCAAATTTTCCTCTTCCATTATTTGGTCATCGCTGACCAAGGAGCGTTCGATAATGCCGGATCCTTTTGCCATTTTTTCACCTCCACGGACCTAATTCTTCAAAGGCTTCCGAATTCTGGGATTCCACGGGAATACCGGTGGGAACCGCCTCTTTAGGGATGGCTAATCCCAATAGATAACTCATGACACCGAGGACAGTCGGAATGGTGGAAAAGACCGATTTGGACGTCGTGAAGTACATCTTATACAGATAATCCGTGTAGATATAGGCTAAGATAATGTCGTTGGAGTACATGCCCCACCGGTGTAGTTGAACCTCTTGCAGTACCTGATCGAGGCGCTGCAATCGGTTAAACAAGTCCTTGTAACCGGCACCAAATGCCTGAAAGCGATCTGTGCCGTTTTGGCCCCATTCGTTGGTAAATTCGAGAAGGTAGGGAAGGGCTCCCGTGCCAGTTTTCCACGAATAAATCCACTGGGAAGCTAGAGGGTATCGTTTTGGGGAGTGGAAGTGAAGGAACTCGAGGGCAATGTCATGGGCAGCCTCCTTGGGCAGCATTGGCAGACTCAGGCCCAATGCGTGGACCTGATCGTCGATGTCGTCGTCCATTTCAATCAACGCCGATAGAAACATGATCAGGCGCTCAAAGGGCATCTGCTGCTCAATAGCCGGCAGCCAGCGGCGGAAGGAACGCAGGCGTTTTAGCGCGTTGCGCCCATCCGGATTTAGGGTCACGCTCTGATTGTGTAAGCTGACCGCGTGTTGTAGTTGGCGGGTTGTCTGGCTTATACCCTGTAAGATCATGGATAATGGAATGGCGTCTAAGTTGGATTGGATCGACTGCCAGACTTCGGACATGTCAGGACTGGTCAGACGCCATAGAAAGTCATCGTTTTCGCTTTTGGCCACAACGCTCATAAGGTCACCCTGGCTTTCAAGTACTCAAAAACCGCCAAGCCGGCGACATCACCTTCCGCAATACTGTCTTCAATCGCCTTGGGTCCACTGGCCGTGCCTGCGACGAAGATGCCATGATTCTCGGTGATAGTGCCATTTTGGATAGGCGAAGCTCGCTTAATAAAGCCGTGGGACTCCAGTGGTACCTGAAATTTTTGTGCGAGTTCGCGGGTACCCCGGCTGGGTTCCATGCCAGCGGCTAACACAACCAAGTCAAACGGCCATTCAAAGGGTCCCCTAACGAGCGTGTCTTCGCCTTTGAGCACAGGGTGCCCCTGTTGTTCCGTGATTTCTGCAATGCGTCCTTTGACGTAGACGACGCCGGCTTCTTCCTGAGATCGCCAGTACAACGTATCTTCCCATAAACCGTAGGTTCGCACATCCATGTAAAACATACTAATGCGGGCCTTGGGAAGTTGATGACGAAGCTCCATAGCCTGTTTTGCCGAGACCGCACAGCACACACGCGAACAATAGGTGTTTCCAACTTGGCGGTCGCGGGAACCAACACAATAAATGAAGGCGACTGATTGCGGGCTTGCCCCATTGGAGGGGCGGTGTATGGGTCCTTTGGCCAACATGTCTTCTAATTCGGCTCCGGTAATCACGTCTGGAAAGAGACCGTAGCCATACTTGCCGTCTCGGGCCGGATCGAAATGGTCGAAGCCGGTGGCGAGGACCACGGCTTGGACTTGAATATTGCGATGCACTTTCCCCGTTAACTCAATGTCAAAAAGATCATGCGACTCAAAAACAGACGCGACTTCGGTGCCGGTATAGACTGTGATTTGCGGCGCCTTTTCCACACGTTGGACCAGATGCTGCAGTAACTCGGGACCGCTGCTAAAATCCGGCATCAGGACTTGATAATGATGACGGGCCACGGCCCCCCCTAAAAAATTTTCTTTTTCGACTAATGTCACCGTAAATCCGAGACGGCTTAACGTCGCGGCGGCTTGCAAGCCTGCCGGGCCGCCTCCAACGACCATAGTGGATTGGGACATATGACTTACCCCTCCTTCGGTGGGCGACTAGTGAAAATGGGCAGACTCATCGGGGGGCACATAAAGTTGTTCGGGTTCGCGTCCTCCTTTGAGATCTTCC
>JAKADI010000204.1 GCA_021820675.1 Bacillota bacterium
GCTCCTCTCCAAAACCTCTTGTAAGGCCTTTTTGGTGGCGGGGACACCATGACTGATGCTATCTCGTCCCTGCATTTTCCCCGGATCCCCCAACCCGATAATGGGAACACATCCCTCATCGTCACGCAACACGTCGACCGTGTCTCCGTACAGAACGGCCGAGGATTGCCGATCCCCCGCTTTGTTTACAGCATCCCTAGTCATGTACCCTTGAGAAGTCACGGAGGAATCAACATGGACACCTTCCACGGGATGCGTGTTGGCTGCAACAGCTACGACTCCCAACACATTCAGTTCAGGTGCGTTCATCAACACTTCGAGTGCCCGTTCACCCGGTCCTAATCCCCTTTCGCCACGGTCATCCACCATGACTACAACGGGATCCGCGGGGGCTTTTGTAATAACGTCAATTAAATCTTTTCCTTTCAGAGGCGTCGGATTTCCCTGAGATTCTGACAACAAATAGAGATTCAGATCCTTACTGGCCTCGACTAGGGCTTTATAGGCCGTCTCATCGCCATCTGTTACAACAATAACGGACTTCTGTCGCATGACACATCCTCCTCGTTCTTCACTGATTTAAGTTTTCGGCTTAAAGATCAAAGCAGCTGCCAGCCCAAACAATACTGCCGCCTTAATTCCTCCGGCCGCAGCCGTTAGTCCTCCCGTAAGAAGTCCTAAGACACCTTTGATTTTTACTGCCTCGCCAATCCCGCTAACTAACGTATAGCCAAATCCCGGAAGAGGAACGGTGGCACCGGCTCCGGCAAAATTGACCAGCTTACCGTAAAGTCCAACTCCTCCGAAAAGTGCACCTAATACCACAAATAAAACCAGAACATGAGCAGGGGTAACGGGAAACAAATCCAGTATGAGTTGGGCCATGACGCATAACAGGCCACCGATCACGAATGCCCATAAAAAAGTCATCCGTCCAACCTCCTTGGTCTTCATCAGCCGATCTTGTGAACTGGCCAGACAACGGTTTTCTAATTGTGCCGGACAATAGCCACGGCGTGAGCGATGCAAGGGATACTTTCACCCTGTTGATAACTTGTGGGCGAAAACAAGGCTCCAGTCGACACGAGTAAAATACGTTGAAATTGTTGCGTCTGGAGTTGGCGATAGAGAAATCCCGAAAACACACTAGCCGAACACCCCGGGCCCGATCCCCCATTGTGCACATCCTGTTTATCGATATCGTATAAGCTCCGGCCACAATCGTTAAGGCGCTCAGACCAGTTGAAGCCCTCCTTCTCCTTCTGTGCCAAAGCATCGACGAGTTTGACGCCCAGCACTCCCAAATCTCCCGTATACACTTGGTCGTAATAGGTGATGTCTCTACCCAAATCGTCTAAATGCTGTTTAATGGTGTCAAAGGCCGCGGGAGCCATTGCGGTACTCATGTCATTAGGATTTTTCGAACCCCAGTCGACAACCCGTCCAAAGGTGGCGGCTTCAATCGCCACATCCCCAGAATTCATCGCGTCAAGGTATGACAGTAAACAAGCTCCCGCCGCCGTCGATGTCCATCCCGCCGTCGGTGTTCTTTGATATCCAAGCTCGATAGGATACCGAAACTGCCGTTCCGCCGACAAATGATGGCTGCAGGCGCCGGCCAACACCATCTTTGGGCCCCCTCCTTCAATAGCTAAAGCCCCCAAACCCAAAGATTCGGCGAAAACCGCGCAGGCGGCAAACATTCCTATTAATGGCCTTTGGTGTTCACGAGCCGCAAAATCTGTCGCAATCAATTGATCCAGCAGATCACCGCCCACGACCCAATCAACATGAGCCCAATTCTCCCCCACTTTGTCCAAGGCCAGGCTTTGGGCCTCCGTTAATAGGGCCCGTTCCGCAACCTCCGAACTAACATGGTTGTTTAATTCAGATGTCCAAATTCGATCAAAATACGAGGCCAACGGCCCGTGTCCTTCTTTAGGTCCGACGACAGCAGCCGCAGACCGAATCCCCACGTGGTCAAAGGTATAGCTTGCAGCTGAGCGGCGGTGCACACCCAATTTAGGCCACCCCCGTGATTAGGTAGCGGACTAGCCCGACAACAAACGCCGCCGCAAGTCCATAAGTCAAAACGGGACCCGCTACCGTAAACAATTTGGCCCCCACGCCCAAGATCAGTCCTTCGGGACGATACTCCATGGCGGGAGCAACCATGGCGTTGGAAAACCCCGTAATGGGCAACGATCCGCCCATACCACCTCGCTTGACCACCCGGTCATACCACCCGAGTCCCGTGAGTAAAGCCCCCACGCCAATCATAACCACGGTCGTTGGTGAAGTGGCTTCTTTAGCCGTCATCCCATGTTGCATAAAAAACCATTGCACGCCTTGTCCCACTTCACAGATAATCCCTCCCACAAAAAAGGCGGTCACGGCATTCTTCAATAGAGGTTTTTTCGGCCGCATCTGATTGGCCATGGTTTGATAATCTTGCATTTCCTGGGTTAACTGCCTAGCTCCTTCCTTACCCATCAACGTCCCTCCCGAATCTGATGAAGCCAGCATAGACGTAAAAAAGACTCCTGTAACCTTTCGGTTCAGGAGTAGTATGTTCCCAATACCAATGTTTTTATGCTTTAGTGGGGTTCTGACGAAGAATCGTCGTTTAAGGCCAGTTTCAATCGATCCAGAGCCCGCTTTTCCAAACGGGAGATTTGCACTTGTGAAACGTTAAGCCGTTTGGCGATCTCCGTTTGGGTGCGTCCCTCAACAAACCGGGCTCGCAGGATAAAACGCTCGCGTTCATTTAAAGCACTAAACGCTTGACTTAATGCCATTTGTTCCAACCAGTCGGATTCCCCCACATCGTCACTTACGGTATCACCAAGATGGGTTTCCGACCCGTTAGGTGATTCAATGGGTTGGTTAAGTGAGGCTGGTGCGCGAATGGCATCCATAGCTTCGGCAATGTCACCCGGATCCACCCCCATCTTCTGCGCAATTTCTTGAGCCGACGGATCCCGCCCTAGCTGCTGCGATAACATTTGGCGTACCTGATCGACACGCATCCCGAGTTCCCGGAGAGAGCGGGCCACCCGAATGGGCTGGTCATCCCGCATATGACGGCGAATTTCTCCCATTATCAGTGGCACGGCGTATGTGGAAAATTTTAATCCCCGTTCAACTTCAAAGCGGTCAATGGCCTTGAGTAAGCCGATGGCCCCCACCTGAAACAAATCCTCGGGATCGTACCCGCGGCCTTGAAAGCGATGCACAATATGCCAGATGAGGTTAACATGCCGTTCGACTAATTCTTCCCGTGCCGTCAGATCCCCCGCTTGGGCCAAGCGATATAACTGGGATTCGTCGCGGGGCAGATGCCGATGGGGGCTCCCCTCATTGCGCATCGCGTGATAATTCCCCTTGAACGGTAGCTAGTCGCTGCATTTCGACGCGGGTGCCCTTACCCACTGTGGACTCCACGTAAAGACCATGCATAAACGATTCCATGAAAGCAAATCCTAAGCCCATACGTTCCGGATCACTTGAAAACGACGGTTGACGGGCTTGTTCAATATCAGCAATGCCCACCCCAAAATCTTCCACAACAATACTTAACCCAAGCTTATCTATAGTCCCGGTTAGTTCTATCCATCCGTCTGGGCGTCCTTGATATCCGTGTATGATAGCATTCGATACAGCTTCCGAAACGGCAACTTTTATTTCGTCAATATCGGTTAAAGAAAACGCCGCCTGGCCGGCTAATGCCGCTATCGTTACGCGCGCCAAACTCACATTATCCGGCACCGATAAAAACCGCATTTGAATCTTATTTTCCACGCAGGGTACCCTCCTCACGAATAAAGAACCGGCTTTTAAACATGTTGATCTTTAATCTCCTTAATCGTTGGTCGCGTGATGTCCGTCACCGACACAATTGCGGTAATTCCTGCTAACTCAAGCACAGCTCTCACACTGCGCCTCACACCAATTAGGGAAAGAGGACGTCCAGCCATTTTCCGATATCTCCCTAAAATAACACCAAGACCCGATGAGTCAATAAAATGAACTTCTGATAGATCTAACACTAACGCTTTTTCCCGGTATCGGTCCAATAATTCGTCCAGGGCCTCGCGTAATGGTGGAGCTGCCGTTAGATCGAGATCTCCTTGTAGGGCGACCAGTATTTTATTACCCTGAATTGTATGCACAATGGTCATGAACGATCCTCCCGAAACCCATTATTTTCCTGACCATTATCATACACCGTTCATTCTGCGAAAAAAGGCGGCTTTTGACCGCCATTAAAGAGGATATTCGTCACTTTCCTCATCGGTTGTGTTAGCTCGCCGTTTCATTTTTTCCCGAACCGCATCAAGTAGAGGTTCCCCGTTCTCATCGACAACCGATTCGACTTGTTCGACAAAACCAATCGATTCGTCAAACCCCACATAGGTTTCATGATAGTCGACCGCAGGAGGCGTATCTTGAGGGCTATTAGAACTCCCCCATTGCGCAATGCTTTGCCAAATGTCTTCCCCATCTGTCTGCACCACATCACGGTGAATATCAGGGCGGTCGCCAAAGGGCATGGGAATAACTCGGTGTGGAACGGGAATGAAGTTTTGCTCCTCTTCTTGCTGGCAAGGGAAGCAATAGATCGATTCCGGACGAGCTCTTAGTCTTTCCTCCCCGATTGTCAAATGGCAACGGTCACAAACGCCATAGGTTCCCTCACCAATTTTGTCCATGGCCCGCGTAACCTCGCGAAGATGGTGGGCCAGACCTCGTTCAATGCCGACGTCCATCTCCCGTTCGAACGTATCGGTCCCCAAATCTGCCGGATGATTATCGTAGGCACTTAAGGCCTGAACCGAATCAGTCTCCTTTACCGCCAATTGTTGCCGTAAGCGCGTTATCATATCTTGCAAATGTCCCTTAATGGCAGATAGATCCATATCGGCCCTCCTAATGAATGTCTTATG
>JAKADI010000205.1 GCA_021820675.1 Bacillota bacterium
AGGCGCTGATCAGCTCGGTGAAAACTCCACGCCCGGAACCCACCAATGGGTTTGAAGCGCTTTTGCCGCTGTTCCATATCCTCAGCCAAGCCCGCAGGGAACCGCTGCCCATGACGACCAACGGCCAAATTTACCGGCGTATATTGACAAAAATGAAGAAAATTTTGCCGCCGTCCATAACCCCTGAAACCCTCGACCGCACGGCTCGCCTCGGCTACTATTACCATCTTCTTCAAAATGGCAGCGGCCGCACGCTGGAAGCCTCCATAGATATCGAACACTTCTTCTCCCGCGGCATGGGAGAAGTGTTGAGTCGATTTCTTCAATATGGACTGGATCATGGCTCTCCGTTTCAAATGATTACACTGGCCCTGGCCGCCCTGCTGGGCCCGGAAGAATGGCTGGATATGAACCAATTCCTCAAGTGGGGAAAAGACCATCGCATTCCGGGAGCATATGATCCCTACAGCCTCTCGTACTTTTTAGACTATTTTGTGACTCTGGGAATTTGGAAAAAGCGCGACAAAGTACTGGGCCGATTAACCGATCCCTACTATTACGGCTGGATTTGGTCGGCGTTGGAACCGCTCAGCGACCAGACCCTGGTCATTGAACCCACGGGAGATGCGCTGGTGCCTCCCGACACCTCATTGTCGACGTTATGGGACATTGATGGAATGGCAGAAATCAAAAAATACGACCAAATGCGCGTCTACCATATCAGCCGCCGCAGCGTGACGGCGTCGGTTCTTGATGGGTGGGACGCGGACACATTTATCCTTCGCCTTCAGAATATGGCCCGGGTGCCGATTCCCGGGAACCTTGAGCACAACATCCGTGACTGGTTTCGTCAACTCACGCGCCACAGCGTGATTCATGCCACCATTTTGCACAGTGCGACGACGGAGGACTCGATCAATGCCGAACGGGTCTTAAAACCGCATATCATCAAACGTCTATCGCCCACGGAATTGATCATTCACGGCAAGGAGATTAAACCGATAGCTCAAGCACTGGAGAAATACGGTATCCCCTTAATTCCCATTGTCCATGATTTGGATCCTTCACCTCGCCTCGCTGCTCCCAGTCCCTATGAGTATGATGATATGAGCGACGAAGGCAGCCGGCGGACAACGGTGCAACAAGGCAATCCGTTAGGCCTGTCGCGGAGACTACGCCTCCTGATGGCTGCCAAACAGCCACTGGTTGTCCACTATCGCAAACAGAAAAACAAATCAAGCGTAGAAACAATTCGGTTGCAGCCCATTCACATCGATCCGGTGTTCATGGACGGGGTCACCGGAGATAACCGAGTGTTGACCTTGTATTTGGATCAAATCGAAAGCTACGAGGTTGACGGCTCATGACCGGGCACGCGAGAAGACGGGTCCGACCCCGCTTCTTTCTGTTTGTGGCGATCGTTCTCGTTGCCACTTTCTGGACCCTGTCGGCATTTCACACCAAATCAGGGACAATATCCGAACCCCGTCTTCTTCCGGCTAAGCCCAAATCGCTGTCCCTCACCGTTGACACCGCCTACCCTCCCTTTGCATTGCCTGCCGGGTTATTCGATATGCGCGCAATACTGGCCAGCCAGAATGTCTTTGTGGCTGGGCTTTCATCCCATAGATCGTCTCACGGCCTGTCTTTTGCCATCACCCCACAAGGCGTCGTCCAAGGTCCTTCGCCCTCCATGCTGGCAGGCGGCAGCCTTGTCCTCTCGCAAAACATGGCCTGGTGGGCTGGCGGCTTAAGGAGCCAAGCGCCGCAACAAAGTGCCATGAACCTGAACAGCAACCGGACCATGACCCATTTTTTGCCTGTGCCTTTAGCCAATGCGGCGGTGGCTGCCGATCAGAACCTGACCTTTGTGGCTGGCGGGCGCAGCACACACCACTTGTCCGACCATATCTATGCATTGTCTCAGTCCACCGGAAACTTTCACAATTGGGCGACATTGCCGCAAGGCGTGGAAAAACCCTTCACCGCCACAGGCGGTAAGTGGCTCATTGTCGGAGGAGGACGGCTAGCCGGAGGACCGGTGAATTCCCATATCTGGATTTACCAGCTGTCGTCACATCGTTTGTTTAATACGCTAGACTTGCCTTATAGTATCCACGGAGCCGCCATGGTTTACTTTCACAATCACTTTTGGCTTTTGGGGGGTGAGCATCATCACCATTTGTTGTCAGCCATATGGCTGATTACGCCCAGCGCCGTCATCCCTACCACCGGAGATTTGCCACTTCCTTTAGCCAAATTCGGCGTGGGCGTCTTGCACCACCAGATCTGGGTAATCGGCGGCCTAACTCCCCAGGGCATAACGGCAACCATAAGAACCCTAACTTTTAAAGAGCATCCGTTTCCCGCGAAAAATACACAGCCTTCTAAGCACTAAAATGCCCCCTCGGGCGGGCGTGATGGTGGACGGCAGTGGCATACTCCCTGTCGGTAATACCGAGGCACCGGCGAATGCATAAAGACCCGCCCTCACAAATGCCGCGAGGTATGTAGCATCAACCCTACGTCGGCGCGGCGGAGTGAGGCCCCGTAAACCAACGACCCCCAGCTTTCTGAGTACATGAATTGAAAGATAATCGAGTTTCCTTTTTAACGCCCTCATGGTACCATGAGGGCGTTAACTAGAAAGGAATTTTTTGTGGACAACCAACGATATCGTCAAATCTTAGGACATTTTGCCACGGGTGTCACCATTGTCATCGCAGAAGTTGCGGGGTCTTGGCATGGGATGACCGCGAACTCGTTTACGTCGGTCTCCTTGGATCCTCCCTTAATTCTTTTGGCCATCGACCACAAGGCCCGGATGAAAGACGCCATTCAGAAAAACCGCCCGTTAACCATTAGCATCTTGCGAGATTCGCAGACTGCCTTAAGTCAACTCTTCGCGCAAGTGGACCCGTTAGGGGATCCTTTTTCCGGGCTACAGGTGGAACGCGCACAAAGTGGCGTCCCTTACCTGAAAGATGCCTTGGCCTATGTCGCGTGCCGGATCACGGCCAATTATTCCGAAGGAGACCATGACCTGGTGATTTGTCGCGTGGAAGAACTCGCGGTTCTCGGCCCGGGAAATCCCTTAATCTTCTTTCAAGGGCGCTACCACCGCATTGATCGCCTGGACTCTCAACCCTCATAGCGGGGAAGGTCGTCGAGATCGGATTCATCAAGCACAATGCCCCCCAAAGGCAGCTTGCCCTGGTTCCTCTCGATTTGGCGCATAATCATCGCGTCGATAAGAGGCCGCAAAACCTTTGGTCGGAAAGTCGAGTAGCCGAGCGCCTTCAACGCCGCCTTGGGCATGGTTATTCGGCAATGCAAGAGATCGACTGACGTATTGGCAATCACCACATCGGGACCGGAGCGGTCCACACTGACCACTACAATATCCACACACATAACCCCCTTTCGGCTGGTTCACGAACTTATGGTCTGTTCATATAAGTCCACCATACTCTTTAAATTCTCGGCAAAATTATAGCGGCTGGCAACCCATGGGGGCCCGTTTATTCCTAACTCCCGGATGGGTTCCGGATCATTGACAAGACTTTGCAACACTTGATGCCATAAGGCGACATTCCCCGGTTCAATCAAAACTCCGGTGACATTGTCACAAATCACCTCGGACAGCCCTCCCAGACGGTGGGCAACAGCACTACGCCCCAATGCCATCATCTCCAGGGGCGCCACCCCGAACGATTCACGCCGGGAAGCGTAAAGACCGACATCAGCCCAGGCTAAAGCCGCCGGCAACGCCGCTGGATCTACGCGCCCCACCCACTGCACCCGTTGGTCCAGGTGACAGGCCGCAGCTAGCTTTTGCAGTGCCGGCTTCTGAGTGCCGTCGCCTAAAATCCGCAAGGTATAGGAGCCTTGAACCTCCTTTAGGGCGGACAAGATGATATCGATCCCGTATACCGGTTCCAAGGCTTTATTAATAATTAGACGGACAGGCCCGTGATTTTGGTTCTGGGCGCGAAAGGCGTGCAAGTCGATACCGAACGGAATGACCCGAATGGCCTGAGCGGTATAGCGTTCCGTAATTGTACGCAAGTACCCGCTTGAGCAGGTGATGGCCTGGGCCCGAGCCAGAATCCACCGAATTACCCTGCGCGATAAGAAGCCGTAACGTTCCGGAAAACACTCGATGTCCGCACCCCAAACGGAGATCACGAGCGGCCCAATTCCGGCCAAAGCGGCCAGAAGTCCGTAATGCGAAAGGTAATGGGCATGGACCACGTCCGGATTAAACGCCCTCACTTCCTGGCGGATTTGCCGCACGGCCCCCGGCACATCCCGCCTCAATCTCTGCGCCCGCGGCAATCGGTGCACTGAACCGTCATCAAAGTCATCCCACGGACGCTCAGACCAAATGTGGACGCGGTGGCCTAATTGGCGAAGCCCTAAGGCCCATCGCCTTGTGTGAACACTGCCGGCGTCCGCGATCATCGCAATTTGCATCTAACAATCATCCTGCAACTCGTGAATCATCTCATCAAGCTGGTAATGACCATTGCGCCTGAGCCTTTCCACCCGAATGATCTCTTTGACTCGGGATACGCATCGACCCAAATCATCATTTTTCACCACATAATCATAACTTTTAGCATGGCGGAGTTGTTCGACCGCGTTATCCAGACGCGCGCGTAAATTTGATACTTCGGACCGTGTCACAATCCGCTTCTTCAGTTCCTCCAAACTGGGAGGAATCAAAAAAATCGAAATAACGCGCGGCCAGCGTTCTTGATACTTTAAGCGTCCCTTATAATCTAATTCGATGATTCCGTCATGTCCTTCGACGAATAGTTCGCGCGGTGACCCGTAATAGTGGTCACGGTACACATTTTCATATTCAAAGATGTGCCCTTGCTCCACGAGTTGCAAAAATTCCGGGACCGAAACAAAGCGGTAATCAAATCCGTTCA
>JAKADI010000206.1 GCA_021820675.1 Bacillota bacterium
CATCCGCTGGATGGTAAGCGACATGCACGATACCAAAAAACGGCAACAGATGATGTTCACATAGTGAATAAAAAGGAATATCACGTACGAGAATTACTCCCGTATACGATTCGCGAAATTCGATGGAGAGTTCATCAGCAGGGTCGCGACCGAGTCCTGCGGTAAGTTCAGTGAGCATGGCCGTCACCCGCTGCGGCGTATCTCTCAGCCCCTCGCGATCAGAATCTTCTCCAATGGCGGTGAGTAGACTACGAACCATCGCTTCTAATGTCACCCCGGGCCCCTTTATATCCGTTTGCATCACAGGTGGAGGTGATTCACGTCGATCCGGCCGATGTGACATCAGTGATTCTGTCATAATCGTCAACATCCTTTCTAGGAGTATTGTTTCATACTTCCTTCATAAATTCAAGAATGTAAATGAATTTCTTGTTGCGGAGGCCAGACGTTTTGCGGCCCTTGTCTGCACGGTCTCTGATCCCGGCTGTGATTGCTTATGGGTGTTGAACGGGTCAAAAAACGTGAAAGGAGCACCACTTGACAGAGAACGATGGTAACGCAATACTTTACTAATGAATGGTCTCGTCATTTCAAGTGGTTGACCGTATGGCGGCCTTTTCGATACGCGCTAATGCGAATATCGTCAGTTGTTTGGTGATTCTAGTCCCACTTACGGACAATGAAAGAAGGATAGCCATGATCCACACTGACAAGATGCCCTGGGAGCCGACATCTGTGGCAGGCATCTCAGTCAAGGACCTTGTACACCAGGCCCACGGAACGGCTAAATTGATTCACCTGACAGCGAACGCCCAATATCCCGAGCATCGACATCCTGGTCGTACGGAATATATTTATGTTCTTACGGGAATTTTAACCGTCACCATCGATGGAAAATACCAGGAAGCCTCTTCCGGAGATTTTGTCCTTATCCCTCAGAACATCCTGCATGCGTTAACCAACAACACTCCAACGGACGTTGTTCTGTGGGTCGGCGCGATTATACCGGGCAAAGAGTCATCTTAATCGGGCCTTCTAGATTCTATCTAACAGAGGAGGCGCAAAAGAAGAACGTCCGATACGGGCAACAACACAGATCATCACGATCCAAATTGGAGATGACCTAACTGCTGTGGTGGATAGCGTAGTTGTCTCTATCTCCGGTCTTACCAATGCTCACTAACTCGACACGACAACTCTGAAAGTTACTAAACGATTCCGTGGTAATTATTTAGACTGGCTTAAACGTCCGCCAGTACGATTCACGCCTGTACCTGATGCATCGGTGATATGTTCTTGGTCTGGAGCCGCTCTGGGATATTCCCATGACAACGTTAGTCGCATCCCGTAACGCATCTCAAAAGTCAATTGATTTGGCAACGCCAGGGAACATTGCCATTCGAACGACACATCGCAAAGTGATTCTCATTAAAGTCGCCCATTTGATGCATAACGAAAGGAGAAAGAATGATGGAATCACGATTTAATTATGGGAGCGTCGAACCAGACAGCCTCCGCGTGATGTTACAATTGCAATCCTACGTGGATCATTCGGGACTTGATCACTCACTTCTTGAACTGATGAAAATTCGCGCATCGCAAATTAATAGCTGTGCTTACTGCCTTGATATGCATTCTCAAGACGCTCGAATAGCCGGCGAAACCGAACAACGAATTTATGGTTTGAATGCTGGGCGTGAATCACCATTTTATTCCGGTGCCGAGCGGGCGGCGCTAGAACTCACGGAAGCCGTGACGTTAATTGCCACACAGCGCGTATCCGATAACCTCTATGAACGGGTTCGAACACATTTCAGCGCCTCACAATTTGTCCAACTTATTATGGCGATCAACGTCATTAATAACTGGAACCGCTTGGCCATCGCTACGGGTGCCGTTGCGGGGACATATCACCCACAGGCTCGATAGTGGAAGGCAACTTGGCTGGCAGGGACGGGGAGATACGGGTATGGCCTCCCGTCCTTATATGACGCGGCCCATGGAGGCCTACCCGAACATGCACCCCCAGATAAGTCAGGTAGCAAAGAAACGCACGCGAATTTCCGAAGAATTACCGCCCGTTCGGAGCGCTGTAGGCACCAGGCTTATTCGATGTCCTCAATTGGAAGGGGCTCACCTGGCTTATCTGGGGATACATGTACTCGAATGTGTCGTTTACCATTTTATACCCAGTTTGACGAAATTTCGCGTCGACGATGCACGATCATTCCTAAGAAAAGAGGCACGGCGTAAGAATCTGTCGCCCACGGCACGAGCAACAACACTCAGCAAGTTAACTTACGCGTTCACCCCGACTGGAGTCCCAATAATAATGATAAAAGCAGTGTAGACTTTACGGAGGGCTGTAATGATCAAATTTGGCAGGGATCCTCTCCCGGAGGATCCCACCTGTACTCATCTGGGGACGTATAAATTCTAAAGATGGTGGCCAGTTGATGATCTATCTTGCGAATGGCAAAGTAAAAGGGGACCATCGTGACAACCGAAAAGGGGACCAGGGATAGGGTATCATATTACTTCTTTCTTGAGATCCTTCCCATTAAAAAAGTTTTGTCCTGAGGTTTGAATGACTTCTGGCCGTGATCTTGTCGTTTCGACACTGTGAGATTTTTGATCGAAGTTCCTCTTCCATTCCTGGTGTTTAAAGTTTGGCATTCGATGGAGAAGAGTTTCTCACAAACCTCAGGTTTTTCCGTCGACTTTTTTTGGTTTGTCCCACAAGTGGGACAAGAAAGACAGGGCAGACCTCTTTGGGACTCGTTTCCTCTTCGTTCCGGACTTTTGGTACCCTCTCGACGACCAATAAGAGGCAGGCAGGCTTGCCTCCTGATCGTGCGAGCGTGTCTCACATATTTTTGGGATTGTTCCCCCAGTGGGACCGGGAGAATGTTTTGGGCAGTGTGCCCCTTCCGGCCCTCGCATTTTGGCCCCGTCTCCGCGACCATGAGGAACTGGGGGCCGTCTTCCTGACTGGTGGGCACGGTCTTTCGGCGTCTCCTGCGCAATTCCTGGGGTTTTGACGGGAATCTCGCGTTCGTCTGGGGTGACGGCGTTGGACCCCGGGTATTCGGGGGCGGAGAGTGTCGGACAAATCGCAAGATTTTCTGGGCATGTTTCTTCGAATGTCCCACAAGTGGGACATGTGGGACATTTGGGAAAAGGAGGCCCTCACCTCCCGGGGATTTTGGTACCGTCTCCGCGATAGACGGGGCTCGGCGGGCGGCCCTCTTTCCTCTCATGGATCAGGCAGTGTGGACCCACGCTCCCGGACCTGTCTTATGACCGAGTGAAGCGGCGCCGGCCCTCCGAAGAGGGCCGGCGCCGTGGTTGGTCCTTGAGAGCAAATGGACTCAGCCTGTGTGTTGCGAGACGGATGTTACACGATCCCGTTCGGAGAACGGGGATCTGGACGACCACACTGCACGAGGACCTGGTGCAATTGCGTCAATGCCTGTTGCTCTTCAAGCGTGAGAAAAGTCCCCCCATTACGGAGTAATTCGCCGCCATCCTCCCGTCCCGGGACGGTGGTCCCGGCCTTCGCATCCACCGTCTGAACGATGAGATGGATCCAGGTCGCAATGACACGGGCCGGACTGGTTTGCGTCAAAAACGCCAGATAGCGGAGTTCTTCGACCGTCTCCTCGGGCAATCGATAGGTCACGTGTTGTGTCATGGGCTCACCTCTTCGGGCGTGGGCGGAGTGTGTGTCGGATGCGTGTCCAGGTAGTCGACGGGTTTTTGTGGCGCGGCATGCCGCGCTTGGGCTTCGCGGAACCGATAGCTGTCCCCAGTCAGGGAGAGCACATGGGCATGATGCGTGAGCCGATCGAGGAGCGCGGTCGTCATCGTCGGATCTCCAAAGACTTCCCCCCAGCGCCCAAATTCCAAGTTGCTGGTGATCAGCACCGCACTGCGCTCGTACCGTTCAGCGAAAAATTGAAAGAGCATCTGCGCTTGGTCCCGGGGCAAGGGTAAATAACCGAGTTCGTCGACGATCACCAAAGCGTACCGTTGCCACCACTTAAAACGGGCCAGCAAGTGATGATCAGCTTGCGCGGCCAATAAATCTTGACTGAGCGCCAACGCGGTGGTGAAGCGCACGCGCAATCCCGCCTCGACCGTCGCGAGACCGAGGGCCATGGCCAAGTGCGACTTGCCTGTGCCGCTATTTCCCAGGATGAGACAATTTTCCTTGGCCAGGACCCAATCCCCGGTCGCCATTTGCAGGACAGTCAAGCGGTTCAAGGCGGGGCGCAGACTGAAATCGAAGGCGGCCAAGGTTTTCACGAGGGGAAAGTGGGCGTCGCGGTGGTGATGGGCGACCTGGTGTTGCCGTCGATTCTCGACTTCTTGCGTGAGCACGGCTTCGAGAAAGGCCGCGTAGCCCTGATGAGCGGCTTCGGCTTCCCGGAGGCAACTGGCATAGGCTTGCAACGCGCCGGGCATCCGGAGGGTATGCAAGGCGGCCTCCACCCCTTGCTGATGATAATTTGTCATGAGAGTAACGCCTCCTGGGTGAGTTGATCATAGAGTCGGGGGTGGGGCTGGGCGACACGGGGCCCTTGCGGGTTCTGTGCGACCTGCGGCGCGTCCGCCGGATTTCCGGCGGCAGGGTGGCTCAGACGCTGGCTCAACGCCTCGGCATCAAAGCAGCCCGCCGTCAAGGCGGCGGGCAGCGCGTCAAGAATCTGGGTCGCGGGAAATCGGCGAAACAGAAACAAGATGTCCACAAACGCGCCATACGCTTCAGGGTGCACCGCGAGAAAGGCCTGCTGGTAGGAGCGGACGACAGGGCCTAAGTCGCGCACGACCCGGGCATTGCGCACGGCCCCCGGTTTATGGCGCAAGGCATCGAGATAATGGTCGAGTTGCAGCTGGAGCTCATCAGGCTGCCCTAAGGGCGGAGACGCCAC
>JAKADI010000207.1 GCA_021820675.1 Bacillota bacterium
GATACTATGGCCAAAGTCGCATCGACCCGTCCAAACCGTTCCCAAGCCTGAACCATCTGCTGCTGGTATGCCTCCATCACCACAGCCCATCTGGCGCGGTACGCCCTATGGCTTGTCAGAGCTTTGGCTAAGGCCCGCAACAAGACGGCATTAAACCATGGCGTAGGCGGTAATTGTCCACCGCGCAGCAACAAAGGAAGCCTGCTGAGAATGTCTTCGGCCATTTCCCGGTAGGAGCCCGGATCCCTAATCTCTTCCATAACTAATAGCGTATGCAAAGGAGTTCCCGTATTATACGTATATACGGCCGGGTCCATGCGCCGGGTAATAAGGTTCCAATGATCTTGAAACAACCCCTGGTCATTTCGCATCTGCCAACACCACTGAATCATCCGGTCGATCCGGTCCTGTTCCACACCCTGGCCTAAGGACATCAGCCGCGTACCTAACAAGGCTGTTGGTCCCGTCGAACACACATGCAAGGAACTTTTGGGGTGCATACGCCAAAAAACGGCCCCTCGAGACGGATCATACCCTTCTTCGATAAGAAATTGATAGATTGATAGGGCCATATCCATACAGAGCTGTTCCCTAGTGTGTTCGAAGATGTCAAGTGCCGCCAGTGCAATCCAGGCATTATCGTCAAAGTAAAGATCCCCCCGCCACTTAGCCGGGGTACTTTTAAATGCATGATATTTAGACACACGGTACCCTTCCAAGGCCGTCCTCAACATGGGCAAATCTTTTTGTAACGCCGCTCTTAGCGGCACAATCCCCAAAGCCGCCGCATAAGCGCTCAGTAACGCCCCAAAACTCCAGTTGTAAGCCCATGCCCCATAGCTCTTGTCAGGCGCTAACTTTTCCTTAAATCCCAGCGGACGCTCCACCCGATATGCGCGAACACACCGCTGCCAGGCTCTTTCGACGTTGTGGGCATCGCTCCACGGCTCGACTATCGCCACCACCTCCTCGACTAACCGGAGTTCTTGTAATCTTCCCTAAATCACCCCGACCTGTGTGACCGATTTAAATCCTTTTACCGAGCTTGCCACAATCCCAAAAGGCATTCAAGGCAAGCAAAGGACCATCCACTCCCCAGATTGGACTAGAAAACACCACGAAGACACCCAGGAACGTGTCGCCTCTCACCAATTAAGGGGTTCTATTCTTGCACGATTAGGATATAATATTATCACGAGGTCATAATATTGGATAATCAAGGAGGTTCCCGATGTCTCCTCAACAAGTTGAAACGCGCAGGCAGCATCTCATTGCGCAATACGCTGAAATTCATCCTATCCACCTCGACGATACAGCATCCCATGGCGTATACCAGCGCCAACTCATTGCGTTTCACACCGGCCTATTTCATGGATTAGTGTCGCTGGCTAAAACCGAGGAGGACTTCAAGCAGGTCCAGGATCAACTCGATACCATCAGGGGACTTTTGCCGTACTATGACCAAAGGCGTCCGGTAGAAGTGTAAACTCGCCATCGTCGAAGGGCTTGGGATCAAAAATTGTTCGATTGTTCAAAGTCTTTAAACCGTAACCCCTCCACACGCATTGCCCTTCTTAGACGATAGCTAAGAGCGGTTAAGTGGGTGAGTCCGGTGGAACGTCATGTTTTTTGTCGGGGTTCGCGTGGCTTTCCAACGAGGCGAAAACCTGGTCCGGGCTCAACCGGACGACCTTTTCGCCTGCATAGGCCGCTCGGCAGGGCGAAGGAGATATCCATCGGGATGTCGCACCCAAAATTGCTTCAAATTCCACGGCCACGTCGCCATCGGACGCACAATGTCCGCCCCGGACTCCACCGCCGTACGATAGAGGGATTCGATATTCTCGACAATCAACACAATTTCTACACCAACGCCTCGTAAACCGCGCTGAGGCAGCCTTGACCGTTCTGGTTCCCAATAGGGACTCGCGTCGGTCCCTAAAAGAATACTCGTTTCACCCCGGCGTAATCCCGCAAAATGTTCGTCTTGACGGATTACGTGAAACCCCAGAACCATGGAAAACCACCTAATAGATTCATCCAAATTGCTCACACAAATTTCTACCCAACTGGTTTTCATACAGGTCCACTCCCCAAATTAGGATGAAACCACCACCGTTCTTGGCTTGGCTTCCTGAAGGCAGTGGGGGAACTCCCCCCACCGCGTTTAATGTCTCGAAATCTGGATGTCGCTTCGGATTAAGTGTTCAATATAAGGCGGCAATGCGAACGCCAACCGGTGAATATCTGGAGTATACCATTGCGTCTCACCTTGAAGGGTTCTGATCGGTTGTGACAAGTTCGGTCCCAAAGATCCAGCGGTAAATGTGAATATTCCTCCAGGATAGGTCGGAACGGTCGCCCAATATGTTTGGCAGACAGGAAATTTCTTACTCACATCTTCGGTGACCATACCTAGCACTTCCGGATTATGAAATGGCGCCCCGGTATGTTGGACATAGACTCCGCCGGGATTAAGGACTCTTCTGACATCGGCGTGAAATTCCGATGTATAAAGAAATTTACCCGGACCGTCGCCTTCGGGATCCGTCGAATCCACTAAAATCACATCAAACTTCTCGGTGGATTCAGCCTGTGATTTGAGAAAAGCGGCGCCGTCGTCAAAGACGACATGTAAGCGCGGATCGTGCATCGATGCGGTGTGATGCGGAAAGAACCGTTTAGCCACATCAACCACGACGGCATCAATCTCCACCATCACAACACGCTGAACGCCCGAGACCCTGAGCACTTCGCGGGACAGTCCCCCGTCTCCTCCCCCGATAATAAGAACATTGCGCGGGGCAGGATGTGACAACAAAGGAACTAGTGCTAACATTTCGTGATAGATGAATTCATCTCCCACGGTTGTCTGCATAATTCCATCGAGAATCAACGCCAAACCAAACTGTTCGGTCTCGACAACTTGAACATATTGAAAGGGCGAGCGGGTCGAATAAACCTCACGCGTAATTTTCCATTCCAATTTATGTGCTGATGAAGCCGATTCGACAAACCATAAAGACACACCGAACCCCTCCCCTCTACGTCGTTTGTGAACCATAGGGTTCACCACGATTGTACACAAGATTGACATTGCTCACGAGGGCGCTTGCGGCATTGATTGTTATTGATCGCCACTGACAGATGCGATTGACTTATCGAGTTGGCGGCAAGCGAGCCCACAGCTCGGCGCCGTTTTGGAACAGGAGTGTTCTGGGCATCCGAACCTCTGGCATCTGCCCAGGAGCAGCTGCTCGCCTTGATCCTTTCCCCACGGCGCCTGGGACCGCAATCAGAGTGGATCAGCGCCCGCATCGCTTTTCCGATATCGGCCTTAATCCCGGAGTGTGGTTTTAGGATGGTTCCAATGGCCGCCAACTTAACGTACCCGCCATTAATCGATCTTGCTCTTTGGGGCCCGAGGTTCCCGCGGCATAGGGTTCAGGCTTTTGAGCCTGCCAGCCCTTGAGAACGGGATCAACAATGCGCCAAGCCTCTTGCACTTCATCCAAGCGCGGAAAAACACTTTGATCGCCTTCGAGAACGTCTATCAACAATTGTTCGTAGGCAGAATAGTCCTCCTCTCCGACCTTTTTGTACGGTGCCGTTAGGATAATTTGCTCGGTATTGAGCCCTATTCCGGGCCTTTTTGCCCACATTACCAGATCGATGGCCTCGTGCGGTTTCATGCGGAATACTAACCAATCCGATAACCCGGCTCCAAACAATTTTTCAGGAACAGATTTTAACTGCACCGCAATTTCGGCATAGTCACAGGCCAATCTTTTACCACTCCGCAGGAAAAAGGGCACGCCATGCCATCGCCAGTTATCCACGTAAAATTTCAAAGCCGCGTACGTCTCGGTGCGCGATCCAGGATTGATCCCTTCTTCCTGCGTATAACCGGGCACCATTTGTCCTAACACCTGTCCCGGCGTATATTGCCCAGCTACGGCAAAATCCGCCAACTGGTCAGGAGGAATCGGCCTCACGGCCCGCAAGACTTCCGCCTTATGGTTATGAAGAATATCCGCATCCCACTCACTTGGCGGTTCCATGGCGGCTAGAGTGAATAACTGCATCAAATGATTTTGCAGCATATCCCGCAAGGCGCCGGCCTGATCGTAATAGCGCCATCGCCCTTCTAATCCCAAAGTCTCCGCATAGGTGATTTGGACTTGGGCAATATGTTGACTATCCCAGATAGACGCCAGAAGCCGGTTGATAAAACGAAACACTAACACATTTTGGACGGTATCTTTCCCTAAGAAGTGATCGATTCGAAATATTTGATCCTCCGTCCACCAATTAGCCAGGGCTTCCCCTAAATGCTGGGCCGAGTCGAAATCCCAGCCAAATGGTTTCTCGATGACAATTCGCCGAAACCGCGCTGACCCATGCGGTTGATTGAACCCGGCCTTACCCAATCCTTGCGCCGCCTCGGCGAATAATTGAGGTGGTAAAGCGAGATAGAAGATGGCATTTTCAGGAATGTACGGCTTGAGTGCCGCGAATTTAGCTGCCGTTAAGTCCCCTGACAGATATTGAATATGTTCTTGGAGTTTGGCCCACTTATCGGGATCGAAATCTGGGACAAAAGCTTTCAGCCCAGCCTCCAGGTGGGCGAGAAATCGGGTTCTGTCCCAATTTTCCGCGGCGTATCCGACAATCCGGTCAGCCGTCCACTCTTGCCTGGCAAATAAGCGGTAAATAGCCGGGAAAAGTAAACGGCGGGTCAAATCTCCCGTTGCTCCCAAAATCACAAAGCTACATTGCGCGCGATCCATAGCACTCCTCCTTGGAACTCAGTGATGGCCATTAAGGGCAATATTCCCCGGGACGCCTCTATTCATCAAGCTCCGCTCTTTATTTAGGGCAGGGTAGTTGACGAGGAAGGCAAGATTTCCTTGACCTGGGGACCCACATG
>JAKADI010000208.1 GCA_021820675.1 Bacillota bacterium
TGCTGTCCGTTACTCGCCTAATTGGGGGACTACTTCAAGGAATCTGGGGGAAAGTGTCCAAGATCGTGCCCGGAAACATTATCATCGCCCTAGAAAACTGGGGCATTAGTATTGGAATGGGACTGGTCGGTACTTCGGTGAATGTTGGAGAACTGACGGGGGCGGTCGCATTCGGGCAAATTGCTGCGAGTCCTCAGCATCCGGTGGCCAGTTCCATGTTGAGTCGATGGTTTTCTACACGCCGTGGACACGCGTTGGGCATACATTTTGCCGGAGGAAATGTCGGTACGGTGTTGAGTCCTATTATCGCGACGTTTTTACTCTTGCGAGTAGGCTGGCAAGATACTCTGTATCTCTTTATGATTCCGGGCGTTATTGTTGGAGTTTTGGTTTTTTTCCGGTTGCCAAAAGAATTAGCACCGGTAAAAAACAAGAAGTCACGCGAACGTGTACGCTTCGGCGGGGATTTCTTTCAACCCTTAAAAGATGCTAAAGTCCGGCGACTCATTATCACAGGTTCTATCACGGCGGGCGGTAAGGGGTTGGGAATTTTGAACACCTTTGTTCCACTCCTGTTGATCCGCGGGATGCACTTACCGATCGCGGAGAGTGGCCTGCTGTTCACCGTATTTACTGCCACTAGCGTGATTGGGCCTGTATTGACTGGTCGAGTGTCGGATCGGTACAATCGACCTCGATTTTTGAGTGTGCTGTTGCTTCTGAGCTTCGTGAGCAGTGTGGCAACCGCATTTCTCTACCGTCAAGACATTTGGCTTTTGATTGTCAGCCTGATTGTAATGGGATTGGTAGTTCATTCCTACAGTCCAGTGGAACAGGCAATTATGGGTGATCTTACAGAAAAAACCTTGCCGGAACAAGCGTATAGTCTGTTTTATGGAATGACTTTTGGTGTTAGTGCGGCATGGCCTTTGTTGTTTGCTTTAGTTCTCAACCGCTGGGGATTTACTGCGTTGTTCCTTGCGATTTCGGTAACATATGCTATTGGTGCATGGGTTTATGGAACCAGGGATTGGGCACCGCCGCCTGCTGAGACATTATGACCATGATTACCTCAAGGAAGATCCTGTGTAAAAATGATGCCAACGCATCCCGCGTGACGGGAGTAAGACATCAATTCGGGTTCTACAGCATTCGGTTTGCTTAATTCTTGTTGAATGGCGCCTGTTTCCCCAAGGGGGTAGGAGAAGTCGGCATTTAGACTGCGAGAAGCAGATCCTGAGCAATTGATGGAGCAAAGAGCATTTGGTAAATCCCTATGATCTAACCACGAGATTTTTCTGTTCGCGGCATCTCAGGGCCGTGGAGGCAATATGGGATCCATCCGATAATCATCATATTGCCGTGCCCCTTTATAGCTGTGGCAGTCGATGGACACTCGGCGATCGGTCGCTAAAGGGATCTGCAGACCTTGTTCGAACGGACATTGACCCATTCCGGCACAAGGGACCCTAGGGGGATTCGCTTTTTGAGCGTCCGTCATGGAGCGGACCAGACCTGGCCGTAGGGGGATCAGGACTGGACACCCTCACCGGGATGTGAATGCTGCCCGCATCCAACTGGGTTAACAATGGGGAGGGTTGTTTCGCGACCCGGACCGAGGCTTTCGTAAAGACCACTCCAGTAGGAGTTCAGGTCGCATCCACCACCTCATGCAGTAGTAGCCTAATCAAGTCCTCATTTGGAACAAGGCTGTGCCTTTTGAATAAGGCTGTGCCTTCTTCACGCTGTCCCCGATATTATTTGGCTAAAATCCTTTGCTGACCGCTGCGGGAGTCTCGCCAAAATCTGACAACACGAGCGTCCCCAAGAAGGCGCGTATAGGATGAGGTATGGGGTGGGGTTCAGCCGCGCGAATCCGCTGATCATGCGTAGTAGGGCGTTCTGGCTCAATTTCCCGCGAAATTCCATCGTCGAATGCCATTACCGTTTACAACAGGACGGAATAATCGGTTCTTTCAACTCACGTAATCCCCTTACTCTGGGGAATTGTCATGAAAATCCAGACTGCTTGCAGGTTTCCGTGTTTCCGCCTCGGCCAATTCAAAAGCGATAAACGGGTGCGTTAACGAAACCTAATTGGTTGGTGAGGATATCTTGATTTGGAAAGCCTGTGTACGTAGTCGCTACCAAAGCACGTTTGTAGTCTCGGCAACAAACCGACGGCATTGCCGTGTTTTAGGCACAGCGTGAAGGAGTGTCAAAAAATAATCGTTGGCTGTTGTCAACCTGCAAAGCGATAGGACCTCCACTACCGTCGTAGGGCTCAGCGGGGCGGGTCAATAACTTAGGCAATTTTGGGCATAACTGAGATGTCTATGAGATGTCTATCCCTGGGAGTCTACAGATAATACAATTAGGAGGATCCATTGGCCAGAAGATTCAGGTTTGAAACCAACAGTATCAACTTTATTCCACGGGACCAAAGGCATGGGAAGGCGTCAGATTTGTTTTACCTGTGGTTTGGGGCGAATGCTCAAATGGCTGTGGTTACCACAGGGCTCCTGACTATCGTCCCCCATTTCGGTTTTGTCTGGGCGACTATAGGCATCATCGGGGGATCACTGCTGGGATCGATTTTTATGGCTTATCATTCCGCGCAGGGTCCCCATCTGGGCATCCCGCAAATGATTCAGAGCCGAGCTCAATTTGGCTATTATGGGGCGGTAGTCCCGCTCCTTATGGTGGTCGTCATGTATTTAGGATTTTATGCGGCCGGAGCAGTCATTGGGGCCGAAGCCTTGTCTTTACTCCTTAATATTCCTGTCTATTTGGGGATGCTCATAAGTTCGGCGGCTGACCTGTTACTGGTTGTGGGGGGGTATAGCTTTATTCACCGCTTCAACCATGCCATGTCCTATTTCTTTTCCGGTGTGTTCCTAGTGCTCTCGGCCCTGATTATCTGGGGACCAGGGATTGGCAAAGGCTTATATCATGCAGCTTTCTACGGACACTTTATGTTGGGACCATTTTTGCTAAGTGTTTCACTAGCGGTCATCAACACCTTAGGCTATGCACCCTACGTTGCGGATTACTCTCGCTACCTGCCGGAAAGCACTACGGTAACGTCGACCTTCTGGTATTCGTATCTGGGGGTGAGTCTATCGAATATGTGGATGATGATTTTGGGGGCTTTGGTTCAAGCTGAGTCACCCCATTCTGATCCCGTAGTCGGATTTTTTCACTTGGGTTCCCTAGCCTTGCCGTTCTTTGGACTTTTGGTTTTATTAGCGGCCTGGCTCGGAGTGGTTAGTATCAATGCCTTAAATATCTATGGTACCTTCATGTCGACTTTAACGATAACCACGACGTTCTGTCGGCGCTGGAAGCCGACGTTGCGTCTTCGGATCCAGTTTATAGTTCCTATTGTCATTGTCGCGACCTATGTATCCTTCTTTGATAGGAGTCACCTGTTAATAAGCTTCCAAACGTTTTTAACGTTTCTTATTGATTTCTTGGTACCGTGGACTGCCATTAATCTGACTGACTTTTATATCGTGCGTCAGGGGCAATATGATATTAATGGAATTTTTAATCCGCACGGCCCTTACGGGCAAATCAATGGGGTGGCGATGATTTGCTATTTCGGGGGATTTTTGGCCGAATTGCCATTTATGAATAACCCGGTCTATGAGGGATATATGGCGAAATTACTCGACCACGGAGATATTAGCTGGATCATTGGCCTTATTGTGGCTGGCGCCTTGTATTGGATATTGGAAACGCCTTTGGCTCACCGCAAGCGTTTCTAACGTCCCCCACGGGCCAGCATTTTGACACTGCTTATATTATCATTTGGGGGCTGTAGTGAAGGCCGGAGACTTCACATGCTTGGGCAACTGAGGGGACCAGGGCAGCACGGCCTCCCAAGTCGCCGGATCGTCGAGATTCCGGTTCGGCAGTTCTTCAAAGAGATATTGGAGGTACGCTTGGGGATTGAGGCCATTTTCCTTGGCGGTTTCGATGATACTGTATTGCACTCGCCCTTGCCCCGCGCGGGGTATTCATGAACAGGAAGCCCTTGCGACCGATCACGAAGGGGTTGATACTCCGCTCGCTCCGATTGTTGTCGATTTCTAGTCGGCCATCCTTCATAGCGGACGTGTTCCACTACTTTCATTTCCGCCGGAATGATCTTCAATTCCCGGCGGACTTCCTTGCCCATTTCGTGCAACGGGCCCTCACCCGCGGGGCCCACTCAGACGGCTGGCCCGAAATTCTTCCACGCGGCCGCTCCATAGACGGCGGAGCTCTTCACGTTCTTGATTAGTCATGATTTTTTACCCCCTTCTCGAACTCTAGGGGTATTATGGGACATCACACCACGGCCGAGAAGGTGGGGGCTATTTTACGCTTACGCTTTTCGGTGGGCGTCATGCGGGATATGTCGAGGAATCATAAGAACCGCCTAATTGGCGGCTCGTTAACCAGTTTCAAGGAGTCAGCACGCTTTGTCGGGACAGGCAGCATTTAGGCTAACATCGCGTATAGATTAGTGAGTGATGTCCCAAAGGCGGAGGGAAGAACGATGCTAGAGTCCGTAAATGAACCTGACTATCCCAAGAGTCCCTTAACGTCACGTGAAGTGATTGCGTGGTTTGAATCAGGCAACCTGTCCGCGGAGACAGCGCTGCGCTATCTCAGACAGCTCGACACGCGAGGGGGACCCGATGTCTTTCAATCCCCCCGGCCATCCCTGCATAATGCGGAAACACGCCGCAAGCGCGTCGAGGCCATATTTCATGAATTAGACGATTTGGTAGGACTCAAGGATGTCAAAGGTATGATTCATGAAATCCGGGCATATATCGACGTGCAACAACGCCGTCAACAACTGGGTGTAATGGGCTCGTCACAAACTCTGCATATGATTTTCTCGGGAGCGCCGG
>JAKADI010000209.1 GCA_021820675.1 Bacillota bacterium
AGGTTGAAACGGGGGATTATTAGAAGTGGGAGTGTCCAAGAAGTTGGCAAAAAAAGGGCCAACAAGGTCTGTTCGATATGATAAAACCCTGTGTTACCACACAGACCCAACCCATGCGTATTGGAATAGCATCCACCATAGAGACGTCCATACCATCATACACAGGAAAGATAAAGTGATCGGCACACGAGGCATCATATCGGCTAACGCATAGCCGAATGGGGTCCAATAGATGAGTGGACTACCCATCGATGCCATGATCACGAAGAGTCCCAGAATTAGAAGCCCTAACCGTTCGTCACCCAGGAGACGTTGACTAGCCACCATAGGCGCCATGGTAGCCCAAAGACCCCCAAGGGCCAATGCGAGCGCTGGTAGGATTGCCACGGGGTCCATGATGGGCATTCCTCGGACCGCGGCCATACTTGTTGAAACGATGGACATCACCAGGGTCCACAGGAATGCGAAAACCCCTCCCGCCATCCATTGGCCGACTGCCCACTGAACCGGTGAAATCCCGCGCACGCGTTGTAGGGCCACCCATGCGGAACTTCCGGTAGTACCCACAAGAGGACTCATCGCCAACACGAAAAGCCCATATTGCAAAAGCCAAATCCACGGTGCGCCCGCTCGCACCTCGCCACCGATTAACGTGAGCGGGGGCCCTCCCAGAACGGCCACTGCCGGAGACCGATGGGGGTCATTCCAACCCATCGCCCCAGCGGCGATCATCCCTAGCATAAAAACACCGATAGTCCAGCGTTCGCGCCAAGATATGTTTAGAATGATCCATGTCGGACTTGCCTTGCCGCCTCGTCCCCTCATAACGACCAATCCCGGTGCGCGGCGGCGCCGCCCACCACGATAAGAATTGCTAACCAAGCGATTCCGTACGCCACGCTCCATTCCACCGGAATTCGGGGCCCCACGCCCATAAAATGCATAAGATAGACAAATTGGTCTCCGGGCATCCACGGTAGTATGCCTAACGCTCCAAATTGCACCAGTCCATACTGAAACAGTACAAGGGCCCACGTTAAAACGAGACCAAGCCATGGACTCTTGAGTAGAACGGTTAGGGTGCGCGTTAAGACGGCTAGCAACCATAATCCTAAGGCTAGGAGCGCTACAATCTCCAGACCGACGACCAACGGCGGCGGACTCTGCGGAGTGGCGACAAACGAAGACAGTCCGACCGGTCGACGCCCGCGCGCAAGCGCACTCCACGACCAGGAAACCGGTAGGGTCACCCCGCCAAATCCCAGGGACCCCAATCCCGTAGCCAACGCATACAGGCTCGCCGCTGCAGCCAACGCGATCATATCTGACCCCCACCAAATCCGTCGGCTCCGCAGATGGATCCAGATATGGATTTCCCATGCTTTAGTCATGTCGCGGTGGGTAGCCAATAGAAAGATCGGGGCCACGAATAGGGCCAATGTTTGCGCGGTCACCCCCCCAAATACCAAGGCATCCCACGCGTTCGCAGGGCCGTAACGGGGACCCATATGAAGAAGGCCTCCCACCGCCACCCAACCCACGACTAGCATAAGGGGAATAACGAGGAGCCCGCGCCAGCCGCGAAACATGAGGCGCCATGCGATTAATATGCCGCGCTCCATCATGGGATAGACCTCGACAGGGCCATGACGTGCTCCCGATTTCCTGATCCTCCGAGTCTTCGCGGTCCTCGGTCAAGCCTCCACCGTACCGAATTCGCTGGCGGTTTCTGTCGGCCATGCGTTCGTGGTAGAACTGCCAGAAACGGCAGGACCCGCATTACATGTTCGCCACATCGGGCCTTCCTCGACTGTTCGCGTGTCGGCATTATGGCGATTCCGTCGCCGGGTCGACGCCTTCGAGGGTAGTCGGCACCAGCTTGCCTCGCTCGACGCGCCACACGCGCTCACAGACTCGCGCGATCTGGGTGAGATCGTGCCCAGCCACGATAATCGCTGCCCCTCCAGCTTGGGCTTCTCGTAACCATGATGCAAATTGATTGATGGCTTCGGGATCCAACCCGTTGGTGGGCTCGTCAAAAACTAGTATTTGGGGGTTCTCCATCAAGGCCTGGGCGATACCAAGGCGTTTTTTCATCCCTTGCGAATACTTGCCGACGCGCTGTCGATTCCGAGGATCAAGGCCGACCTTTTCCATCCACGCTTGGACGTCGTTCGAACGCAATTGTCCACGCACGGCAGCGAGCGTTAGAAGATTATCCAAGCCCGTGAGATTTGGTAGTAAGCCAGGGGGTTCAAATAAGACGCCTAACGAGACGGGGAGCGTCCCCCAATCGTCGGCAAGATCCTGTCCTCCCAACCGCACGTTTCCACTACTGGGCCGCACCAATCCTGCCAGGATGCGCAGTAAGGTCGTTTTTCCCGCTCCGTTGGACCCAATAAGGCCGACGACTTCCCCCGGATAGATCTCCAGGGAGACATCTTCCAGGACCGTTAGGCTGCCATAGCGCTTGCTGACATGCATGATTTCAATAATAGGCTTCAATGACACCCTCCCGCCGATTCTCTGTTTGCGCTCGTTTACTGCCACTCGCGTCAATGAGGCCATTCGTGCGATCGCACGCGCCACCAGGTAATTGCCGACATGACCAGTCCCGGTACAATCCAATACGCGAGGATCCCCGCGGGGGCATGCGTATAATTGCTTAGATAGTTGCCGACCATCTCCGATGGGACCCATGCTCGCAGTCCGACTAATTGCCCACCCATGTCCGCGGCGAAAAAGATGGCCACCGCCACAACTAACACGACCACGCGTCGGCGAATCCAGAGGGCCGCCACTGTGGCGATAACCGCCAGCACCCCGGTCGCGATCGTCGCAACCCCCATCACCAGCAATACGTAGAGCCACGGCGCGTGCCAAAATAAAGCGGGCCACACAAAGGGTTGATATTCTTGACCATAGACCCCCTGATGGGTAAATGCAGCATGCCCCGCCACGCCGAGATAGTGTGGGAGAGCCACGGGAAAGAGAAACGAGGCCACGATGCCAGAGATGAGCAATCCGACGAAAACGGTCGCCCCCGCAACGGTCGCGTTACCAAGAAATCGGCCCCAGAGATACCCATGCCATCCGGCCCGCACTAAAAAGCTCCCATCAGCTCCGGACTCCCGGTCTAGCGCGAGTGAATCGCCATTGGGTAAGACTGCCAAGATCGGAATCACCAGGAAGAAAAACGTGTCAGGACTATATCCTAATCCCGACAACAGGGCTTGATAGGCGTTGAAATAGGCCGGCGGATAGCCGCCAAAAACTTCAACAGTACTGTACTGGGAGAAGGCCATGGCCATGACGGCGACTGTAAGCAGTAGCGCGATCCAGATGCCGACCCCATGCAGGGCTCGGATCCAATCGAGTCTGACCATACGGCTAATCATGGACCTGTCCCTCCTTTTCGTACTTGACTGAGACTCAACCATCCCAGGGCCCTTAACTAAGGATTCCAACTCCCCTGGACATTGGTGTAGGTACCATAGTAAACAGGCGACTTGGCCGTGAGCTTGACCGGATACCCGTCTTTGAGGTACGTCGACGAACCCGTCACATCCACAGTTTGCCCGGGATTCACAGCATACCAAGGTGTGAGTTGAGACCCATCTTCGTAGGCGACCGCATAATAGATGGTGCCGCCACCGGAGGCATAGGTTTCATTCACGTAAGCTGTGGGGGCATGTTCCATCGTACGAGTTTGACTGCTATCGACACTACCACCGAAATTCGGCACCATCATGTCGTAAGCATACCAACTGGAAGCCATCGTCGTGCCCATCGTGGCAACGATCACTCCGGCAGTGATCCCCACAGTCCAAGCCCATCGTTTTGTGCGTGTCATAGCAACCACTTTTGTGCTTACCATTCATTGCTTCGCCATGAGTGCGGGATATCCTGCTTTGACACTCCCAGTTGTTTGGATGTCGGAGCCCCGACCGAGAGATAGAGCGTATTTTCATGTGGAGCCGCTATATAAGTCATTTTTTATTGCTAACCTTTAATCAAGAGTTAACAGCCCTTTTAACGCAAACTGTATCCCTACTAGGTCTCGGTATCCCGGAAGCTCGTAAGGCCGTATGAAGAAAGCTTCGGTCGCGAGCCAGCGGAGCACCTGTTCAGCCGTTTGGCAGTGGCGCTTCTCTACCGTCTAAAGTTACATAACGTGGTCGGGAGACGACGGGTTACCGCCTCTATATTACCGCCGTGATTTCCTGCTTCGCGTGTACGTGAGTTCCCGTTGCCTATCGAGTCATATTTGCCCAAACGTGTGAGGTACTTTGGTCACGGTGTCTGTCATTGGACATATCGGCTATCATAGACCGCTTCCCTAGCCTGACACTACGTCATCGTGCCACGGCTCGCCTTCCGCGTCGGCTTGGAGGGCCGTCTTCAATTGCGGCAAGTCACGATATCCCGCGAGACGTCGCAAACGGCCCTCGAGAAAGAGACTGGCGCTGGCTAGCCAGCGTAGAACCTGCACGCCGTTGGTCCAGCGCTTCACGTTCTGGGTATAAGTCCGGAACTGGCTATTGACGGACTCGAGGGGATTGGTCGTGGCCAGTGAACGCCGCAGCGTGCCCAACAACCCGAGCCGATGGACGGTAAGCGTTTCGTCCAGGCCTTCCCGCAAGCTATGGGCCGCTTGGGGGTAGTCCCGTTCGAGCTCTGCTGCCAGTTTCTGCAACGCCTTGAAGGCCTTCGTGGCATCTGCCTCTTGGTAGGCCTTGCGCAACCGCGACCGCACGGTCGCTTGCATGGACTCGGGGAGATGGTCTAAAACATTCCGGGTTTTGTGGATCTGACAACGTTGGATGTGGACGCGGTCGCCAAACACCTCGCGCACGGCTTTGG
>JAKADI010000210.1 GCA_021820675.1 Bacillota bacterium
TTCTTACCCATGGATTGGCAATTCGCTCTTTGGTATAAACATGGAGGGATGACTTAAGTAGCGTACACTTGGCAGCATCGCCTGGGTGGATTTTCTTAGACTTGCTCTCTCTCATGTTCAGTGTCCGCTTTTCGGTAGCATTTACGGTATCTGCTAGGGGAACGCCAGGAACCCCTTTTTTCTGTTACCATTACTTATCGTAATATAATCGTGCTCATTGATACTTCTAAAGATATTTGGAGCAAGCGAAAACCCTGTCTCCGCTGATGAAAGGAGTTTATGGAGTTGCCGCAGATGTACAAATGCCATGCCATATCGAACTTTTATGGATGGGACCAGGTAGATCGTGGTCCTATCGACTGGACCAACGGCCCTTTGCCTGAATATCATCATGATATCCACGGGCTTATCGTGACGCCGAAATTACCTGTAACGAAACAGTTGCTCAACGGTATGCCCAACTTGATGGTAATATCGGCATATGGTGCCGGTTATGACTATATTGATGTCGAAGCGGCCTCTGCGCTCGGAATTTTGGTGACGCATACTCCGGATGCCGTGGTCGAGGCCACTGCTGAATTGGGTTTAGGACTAATTCTTGCCAGCGTACGTCATATTGTTACCCAGGACCGAGCGATAAGAAAGGCTACCTCCAAATCAAAACGTGTTCAATTCCCTCGTCCAATCATGTCTCACGACGGATCGAGTCGTGTTATCGGCCTTATTGGCTATGGGCGCATTGGACAGCGTCTCGGTCAGTGGTTGGCGGAGTTGAATATCCCTTACATTTATAATCGCCGCCGGGGCCCTTTAGATACGCATCCAGGATACCGTCCGCTGGATACATTATTGAACGAGGCGGATGTGGTCGTATTACTTACTCCATTAACGTCCCATACCTATCATTTGATCAATGCCCGGACTCTAGCCCAAATGAAACCTACAGCGATTTTGGTGAACATCTCCCGAGGAGCTTGCGTTGATGAATCCGCTCTTATTGCCGCTTTAGAACAAGGAACCATTGCCGGTGCAGCACTGGACGTTTTTGAGGACGAGCCTTGGATACCCGAAGCATTGGTCAACATGGACAACGTGGTACTATCGCCGCATGCCGGTACGCAAACGTGGGAAACCCGGCTTGCTATGACCCGTGACGCCGTCGGCAACGTGGTGGCTACTCTTGCGGGGAACCCCCGGAATATGGTCAATCCGGATAGGTGGTCTCGCCGTCCCCACTGACCCTGGTGATCCGCAAGAGCAGGCCCGCCATCCGGCCTTTGACAATGACCGGATGCCAGGGGCGATGCGACACTTGGAACCGCTGCCAAGACCCGCTAGAAGAGATTTTGCTCGCATATTAGGCCGGATTGATTGGCCAACAAAGACACGAAAGACAGTTTTGTGCCCTAAACAGCGCCGTGCCGGCTACCCCGAAAAGAGGATTCCGCCGCACGGTGCTAGAACAAGCTCTGCTAAAAATCGGCACTATAATGCTCGTCAATGGCTTAATCGTAGGTTTGATCGCACCCAGCTGCCAACCCTTGGATGTTATAGAACAACGGAACCTCTCAAATCCTTTTGTTCTTGAATATAGGTATTTACTGCAATTATGGCTGCAGTAAGTTCTGCATTGGCCTGTTCTTGATGAAGATCGTCGGCCCAATTCCACCGTTCCAGCGCAATTTGATACGCTGCCAATAGTCGCTCGAATTCACCCGAAAGATCCATGGTGGTCACCTCCTTCCGAGAAGTTGTGGTGAACACGTCAGCCAGGGTTAACAAGTCTTCTCAATATACAAACTTCGTCAAATATGGGGTAATTTACCATGAATTATAATAACTGGATTATAGCATTAAATTCCATATGTTGGAAGTTCTTGTGACCTTCTAATTTTCTATAGGCGGTAGTGACATATCATTGCATATCAAGGATCGCGTGAGCAGCCTGAAAAACCTGCAAAAACATGGGGCGTGTCAGTTTCTTTGTCTGGGTGTTTTGTCGACTTGGGTGATATGATATGAGCACCGTTAACAGACGACTCTCTAAGTTCCACGTTTCTTGCACACCGTGAGCAAAGTGTGCGGAGGAATGTGGTTTGATTCCATGTAACCTCAAATAATGGCGTATGGCATCGTAGGCAAACCGACCCAAAACAACGACAACACGCGGCTGGATGAGATCGAGTTCGTTCAATAAGAAGTGGAAACAATTCGCCGCTTCCTCGTGTGTCGGTTTATTTTGAGGAGGAGCACACCGGACAGCAGCAGTGATATACACGTTGTGGAGGATTAATCCGTCTTCTTTATGTTCACTGGTATTTTGATTGGCAAAACCACTTTGATAAAGAGCCTCCATTAGCCAATTAGCTGAATCATCTCCGGTAAACATGCGACCCGTCCGGTTTCCTCCATGAGCAGCAGGGGCCAATCCGATCACTACAATAGAGGCATGGGGGTCCCCAAAACCCGGTAAGGGTCTCCCCCAATAATGATCTTCGCGAAACCGGCGCACTTTGTGGATGGCAACCGATTGCCTCCATTCAACAAGTCGTGGGCATTCACAACAATTAATGATGGTCCGGTGAATGGTTGTAAGGTCCGTATATTCCATAACGCGATACTCCTTCAATAATATAGCCATATTACGCGAGATGTGAACTTGGCGCAAATGTGGCATAATGTCCTCATGGAAATTTGGGATACTCATGTACATCTAGATAATCTTGAGTCACTTCCAAACACTGTTAAAGCAGCTACGTTGCACGGGGTTACACATTGGGTTTTGATTGCAACGGGACCAGCATCGTACCATCGGCAATCGCAGTGTTTAACCCGGCTACGACACTTACCCTGGCACTTTATACGCAGCATCGGCCTTCATCCAGAATATGATTACCCACCGGAGGCGATTGTGGAGACCGCAAGGCTTATAGCACATGAGCCTATTGCCGCTATCGGTGAAATCGGTCTTCCCACTTACCGCCTACTGAATCGGCAAGAATTCAATCGCAACTGGGAGCGCCTTTACATACAGTTAGGCTGGGCAGAGCAAAAAGATCTCGCCGTCATTATTCATGCCGTTCATACGAGCGCTGAGCCAATGCTTAGGATTCTCGAAGAATTTCCGGACCTACGGCGACTCCTTTTCCATTGGCTGAAAGCTCCCGACGAAATCGTGCAAGAAATTATCCGCCGGGGTTACTTTGTGGGGGTTACTCCAGATATAACATGGCGATCGCGCGACCGGCGTTTGTGGGACCAACTACCGCCGTCTCGCATCGTTCTCGAGACGGATAGCCCTTGGACTCACCACCCGGATAATCGTCCCAGCTCGCCTGCACAGCTAGCTGATTTGGTTACGTATTTAAATCACACCTATCCTCAAAAATTTGACTGGGCATGGCAAACGGCACAGAATGCCCGGGAGTTATTTTGTCGAAAAGATCGCGGATTGTAGCGCAAAGCCATAACTTGGCTCTATGGCAACAGTAATCAAGGAGGTTGTTCTCCAATGGAGGATTGTGGTTGGCTAAGCCAGGATCCATTATATCAGGTCTATCATGATGACGAATGGGGAGTTCCTGTCACGGAAGATCGCAAACTTTTCGAAATGCTGGTTCTGGAAGGAATGCAAGCCGGATTAAGTTGGATTACCGTTTTGCGAAAACGCGAAAATTTTCGTAAGGCCTTCCACAACTTTAGCCCGCAGATTGTGGCGAATTTCAGTACACCTGAAATCGACCAACTGTTATCCAATCCCAACCTAATTCGAAACCGACTCAAAATCGAGTCAGTCGTCACCAATGCCCAGGCTTTTGTCCGCATGCAACAAGAATGGGGATCGTTTTCCCGATATTTGTGGTCTTTTGTTGATCAGCGACCCGAAATTCATGCCTATACGGCATGGAAGCATATCCCTTCTGTCTCCCCGCTATCGCACCGGTTGAGCCATGATCTGAAACGCCGAGGATTTCGTTTTGTAGGCCCAACCATCTGTTATTCATACTGTCAAGCCACCGGTATCGTTATGGATCACGTTACCACCTGTCACCGCTATGTCGAGCTCAGTCATCCAGCCAAAATCTCCTTTCCCAGCTAAGGTCAGTGAACACCCGAAGCTTTTCGGGTCTAGCAAGAGATTAGGCGCGCTGACAAGATTAGCCATATGAGGCAGCATACCTCGCAGAGGGTCACGAGGGTCCTTGACCTGTTACCCGTGACACCCGACTCCTCATTCTCGATGCAAATTCAAGCAATATCGCTCTATGATGTGGAATGTTGATTTTTTTTACATATCATCTATTGCCTTTGTCTTTATTTGCTCTTTGAGGCGGTTTTTTGCACTTTTTCCCCAGGGAAGTTTTATGCTAAATCAAATGTAGGGGGTAACCCTAGGTACATCATAAGACCTGATCATGATTACCATGATGTGAGTGAGGAGGTTGGTGTTATGAACTGGCGAAACACTGTATTAGCGGTTGTTGGTGCCTGGTTCACTATTTCCGCTTGGCTGTTAAATCCCATGCACTCAGGCGCCTATGTTGCGACCGCAATTATCTTGGGAGTTCTCATTCTTGTTGTCGGCGTGTGGGGCTTGAGCATCCCTGCCGGGATGACGTGGCGGTACTACCTCGCCGCGCTGATGGGTTTGTATATGGGCTTAACACCGCTCTTTTACAACTTTACACGCTTCGCTGCCGCGTTATGGATCACGATGTTAGTGGGGTTAGTAACAGTGGTGGACGGTCTGTGGCAAGTGTTCTCAGTTCGGCATCACACGAACGAACCGGAGCATGATGGCCGTCACCATGTTGCATAAGTGGATAGGCACTGTTCGGATGTACCGCTCTTAAGACGGA